>JBOGYU010000157.1:0-9584 GCA_050696935.1 Solirubrobacteraceae bacterium
GGCGAGGGCTGTGGCGCCGGGACCGGCGGCCGGCGGCACCTGACGAGGTTGCGGCGGAGCGTGCGAGTGCGCTTGCGCAGCTTGCGGCGCTGGGCGGTCGTCTCCGCGCGGCGCAGCTTGCGCTTGGCGGCCTTCAGCTTGCGCTTGATCGGCTTGCACGACTTCGCGGCCGCGGACGCGGTCGAGACCGGCTCCCGCTGCGGCATCGCCTCGGAGGGGGCCGCCTTCGTCAGCGCGCCGGCGGCCATCGCCGCGGCGCAGAGGAGCACGACCCACAGCTTCGCCGTCATCTTGCCTCCGAGCTCTCGTCGCATGTCGAGGCGAAGCTATGGGCGGCCCGGCGGCCGCGGCATCGGGGACTTCCCTAGTCGTACGCCCCTAGCTAGATCGGAACGCCCCAGAGGGGGAACCAGCGCTCGAGCTCGGGCTCGACGGGCAGGTCGGCGCCGATCTGCGCCTTCAGCCGCAGCTCGCGCTCGTTGTCGCGCTGCTGCTCGCCCCCGGAGGGGACGAACGGGTAGAACGTGCCGCGCTTGTAGTTGTAGATCCAGTGCAGCGGGCGGTCCTGCTCGTCGCGGAACGCGAACACGGCGCACAGGATGCGGTCGCCGTAGCCGCCGCCCTGGAGCGCGCCGGAGACCGCGTTGACGCCGACCACGAGGTCGTCGAAGTCGGGGTCGGCGAGGACCATCCAGCGGTAGCCGTACTCGTCGTCACTCCGCTCCACGGTCGTGCCGGCGTCGGAGCCCGTGCCGCGCACGACCTCCTCCATGTCGCGCACGATCTCGTCGAAGTCCGAGGTGGCGAGCGGCTGGAAGACGATCGCCGCGCGGCCGGCGCTGCGCAGCCGCATCTCCATGTCCATCTTCACGAACGCCGTCGACATCGCGAACAGCCGGTCGGGAGCGGGCTGCTTGAGCTCCCGCTTGCCGCGCAGGATGTCGAGGAAGCCCACGGGTTACGCCGTGCCCTGGAGCTGCGCCTCCAGCCGCGCCAGCGCCGCGATCCGCTTCTCCATCGGCGGGTGGGTCGCGAACAGGCCGGCGATCGACTTGCCGGCGCCAGCCGGGAAGATGTAGAAGGCCTGCAGCTCGCTCGTGGCGCGCAGGTCGCGCTGGGGGATCTGGGCCATCCCGCTGGAGATCTTGTTCAGCGCCGAGGCCAGCGCGCTCGGCCGGCCCGTGATCAGCGCCGCCCCGCGGTCGGCCGCGAACTCGCGATAGCGCGAGAGGGCCTGCATCAGCAGGAACGAGACGACGTAGACGACCAGCGAGACGAGCATCAGCACGAGGAAGCTCGGGTTGTCGTCGTCGTCGCCCATCGAGCCGCCGCCGAAGAAGAATCCGAACTGCACGATGTAGGCGGCGATCGTCGCGAAGAACGAGGCGAGCGTCATCACGAGCACGTCGCGGTTGGCGACGTGCGTGAGCTCGTGTGCCATGACCCCCTCGAGCTCGGCGGGCGACAGCAGCTCCATGATGCCCGTGGTGGCGCACACGGTGGCGGACTTGGGGGAGCGGCCGAGCGCGAACGCGTTCGGCATGCGCGTGTTGACGACCGCGATGCGCGGCTTGGGGAGGTCGGCCTGCACGCACAGGCGCTCGATCATCGCGTGCAGCTGCGGCGCCTCCTGGGGCGACACGGTGCGCGCGCCCATGGCGGCGAGCGCGAGCTTGTCGGAGGCGAACAGCTGGACCAGCGCCAGGCCGCCCGCGATGATCGCGACGGTGGCGCCGTTCACGCCCGAGCCGAGCAGGGCGACGACGAAGCCGACGTACAGCAGGCCGAGCAGGAACATGACGAGCGTCATGCGCACCTGTAGGCCGGTGTCCTTGCCGAAGGAAGTGGGTCTGGGCATCTCACGAGAGATGGTGGCAGACCGCGAACCTCCTTGAGCAACTTCTTAACCGCCGCGGGCCCTGGTAGATTGGCGCCCGCCGAATCCGCGGGGTGACCAGCCCGCGGAACGGGGGAACCGAGGCAGTTCCGGGGCGAGTCGCGGCCTGTTGGCCGCGTAGCGAACGTCGCGAGCCCGTCAGCTAACCCCGTAGGCGCTAGGGGGATGAACCGATGACCGGCTCGTCGCACGATCACGAAAAAGCCCTGCTACGTGCACGATTCCTTGCACGCTCCATAATGCGGGCCGCCGCGGTGGCCTGTCCCGTGGAGGGCGCCTAGCATGCCCCGCCGCATGGGTCGACGACTGCGCTCCCGGTCCTCGGGACCCCGGATCGCTCACAGGAGATACGGACGACGACTGAGCCTGCTGCTCGCGGTGGCGGCGCTCCCGCTCGCGCTGTGGGCTGCGCTGCCGCTTGTGTCCACGGGCCAGAGCCCGAACGAGCTCGAGCGCAAGATCGACCGCACGCGCGACAAGATCCAGTGGCGCAGGGGCCGCGAGCGCGTGCTGACCACCGAGGTCTCCGCCTACACGCGCCGGATCGGCGGCCTGCAGTCGGAGATCACGACGCTCCAGGGCCGCCAGGTGCGCCTGCAGGCGAGCCTCGACGCCAAGCGCATCGAGCTCGCGCGGATCCAGGAGCGCCTGCGCCAGGAGCGGGCGCGGCTCGCGCGCCTGCGGGCGCGGCTCGCGGAGGCCAAGGTGGCGCTCGCCGACCGGCTGGTCGAGCTCTACAAGGCCGACAAGCCGGACCTCGTGACCGTCGTGCTCGAGGCCGACGGATTCGCCGACCTGCTGTCGCGCACCGAGTTCATGCAGCGCGTCTCCTCGCAGGACGCGCGGATCGTCGCCCGCGTGCGGGACGCGAAGGCGGAGGCCACGGCCACGGCGGAGCGGCTGGACCGGCTGGAGAAGCGCGCGGAGGAGGTCGCCGAGGCGATCGAGGTCGAGGTCCAGGAGGTGGCGGCGGTCAAGGGCCAGCTCGTCGAGCGGCGCGACCGCTACGCCGAGGCGCGCGCCGGCAAGGCCGAGCTGCTCGCCAACACGCGGGCCGATCGGCACGAGCTCGAGGACCACGTGCACGCGCTCGAGCGCGAGCAGGCGGCGGTGATGGCGCGGCTGCAGCAGTCCTCGGGCGGCGGCGGCGGCGTGGCCGGCCCGATCCGCCAGGGGTCCGGCAGCCTGATCTGGCCGGCGAGCGGGTCGATCTCCTCCGGCTTCGGGATGCGGTGGGGGCGGCTGCACGCGGGGATCGACATCCCGCTGCCGGAGGGCACCGGCCTGCGGGCCGCCGACGGCGGCCGGGTGGTCGTCGCCGGGCCGATGGGCGGCTACGGCAACTACATCTGCATCCAGCACGGCGGTGCCCTGTCCACGTGCTACGGCCACCTGTCGAGCATCGGCGTCTCCGTCGGCCAGTCGGTCAGCCAGGGCCAGGTGATCGGGGCCTCCGGCAACACCGGCAACAGCACCGGGCCGCACCTGCACTTCGAGACGCGCGTGAACGGGAACCCCGTAGACCCGCTCGGATATCTGTAATCAAGGCGCTCGCACGAGCTTGCGAGTGCGAGTAAGCCGCACTCGTCATCCGCTCGCACGAGCTTGCGAGTGCGAGTAAGCCGCACTCGTCATCCGCTCGCCCGAGCTCGCGAGGGCGAGTAAGCCGCACTCGTCATCCGCTCGCCCGAGCTCGCGAGGGCGAGTAAGCCGCATACTATGTCTCGGGCCAATGCGGCCCGAGCTCGACATCGGCCCGATCACCCTGCAGACCTTCGGTCTGATGATGGGCCTGGGATTCGTGGTGGCCGGCCTCGCCGCGGGCCGGTTCCTGAAGGAGCTGGGCAAGCCCGTCGACTGGGCCTACGAGATGGTCTTCGCCGCGCTGGTGGGCGGGATCGTCGGCGCCCGGCTGTGGTGGGTCGTCGAGAACTGGTCCGACGCGCGGGACGACGTGCTCAGCAGCCTGTTCTCGGGGGCCGGGCTGGTCTGGTACGGCGGCCTCCTCGGCGGCGCGATCGGCGTGCTGCTGTGGGCCTGGCGGCGCAACTTCCTCACGCTGCGCCTGCTCGACGTCGCGGCCGTCCCGCTCGCCGCCGGCTACGCCTTCGGGCGGATCGGGTGCCAGCTCGCGGGCGACGGCGACTACGGGATCCCGTGGGACGGCCCGTGGGCGATGGCCTACCCCGAGGGCACCGTGCCGACCACCGACGAGGTGCATCCCACGCCGGTGTACGAGACGCTCGCGATGGGCCTCGTGGCGGCCCTGCTGTGGCGGTGGCGCCATCGCTGGCGGCCGGGAACCCTCTTTGCGCTCTACCTCGTGCTGGCCGGCACCGAGCGCTTCCTGGTCGAGTTCGTGCGCCGCAACGACGAGGTGCTGGCCGGCCTCACGATGCCGCAGCTGCTGTCCGTGGCGATGATCGTCGGCGGCGCCGTCTGGCTGTGGCGGCTGCGCGGACGCGAGTCGCCCGCTCCGGCCCGTGCCGCCCGCCAGCGCGCGTAGCGCGTACATTGCGCGGCCGATGGCCGCCGTGTACCCCCAGGACTCGTCCGTCACCGGCGGCCGCCTGGCGATCGGCGGCTGCGACGCGCTCGAGCTGGCGCGCGAGTTCGGCACGCCCGCCTACGTGGTCGCCGAGGACGACCTGCGCGCCCGCGCGCGGACGTTCCTCGGCGCGCTGGAGGCGAGCCATGACGGCCGCGGCGAGGTCGTCTACGCCTCGAAGGCGTTCCCGTGCACGGCGGCGCTGCGGGTGTTCGCGCAGGAGGGGCTCGGGTGCGACGTGGCGTCGGGCGGCGAGCTGCACCTCGCGCTGCGCGCGGGGTTCGCGCCCGAGCGGCTGTACCTGCACGGCAACGCGAAGTCGGACGCCGAGCTGCGGATGGCGATGGAGGCCGGGGTGGGGACGGTGGTGGTCGACAACGAGCGGGACGCCGAGCGCGTCACGGGCGCGCGGATCCTGCTGCGCGTGACCCCCGGCGTCGACGCCGACACGCACGAGGCGATCCTCACCGGCCAGGCAGGCTCGAAGTTCGGGATGTCGCCGGCGGCGGCACGGGCGCTCGCGGAGCGGCTCGACGTCGCCGGGCTGCACATGCACATCGGCTCCCAGCTGCACTCGCTCGAGCCGTTCCGGCGGGCGATCGCGGCGCTCGCCGAGGTCGGCGACTTCGACGTCTACGACCTCGGCGGCGGGCTCGGCGTGCCGTACCTGCCGGGCGAGCAGGTGACGGCGCCGGAGGAGTGGGTCGCGGGCGTGGTGGAGGCCGCGCACGCCGAGCTCGGCCGGGGGAAGGCGCTCGTGCTCGAGCCGGGGCGCGCCCTGGTGGCGAACGCCGGCGTGACGCTCTACACCGTCGAGACGGTCAAGGACGGCGCGGCCGGCGAGCGGATCGTCGCCGTAGACGGCGGCATGTCCGACAACCTGCGGCCGATGCTCTACGGCGCCGCCTACACGGCGGGGATCGCCGACCGGCTCCAGGACGGCGGCGGCGTCTGCACCGTCGTCGGCAAGCACTGCGAGTCCGGCGACGTGCTGGTGCGCGACGTCCGGCTCCCCGACCCCCGTCCCGGCGACGTGCTCGTGACGCCGGTGACCGGCGCCTACGGCCACGCGATGGCCAACAACTACAACGCGGTCCCGCGCCCGCCGGTGATCTTCTGCTCCGGCGGCGACGCGCGCGCGGTGGTGCGGCGCGAGACCTACGAGGACCTGCATGCCCGAGACCTTTAGGATCGGCCTGCTCGGCCATGGGACCGTCGGCGCCGCCTTCGCGCGCCTGCTCGCCGAGCGGGCCGACGCGATCGTGCCGATCACCGGCATGCGCCCGGAGGTCACCGGCGTGCTCACGCGCTCGCGCGGGAGCTTCGAGGAGGTGCTCGAAGGCTCGGACCTGGTGGTCGAGCTGTTGGGCGGGATCGAGCCCGCCCGCGAGTACGTGCTGCGGGCGATGGAGGCCGGGCGGCACGTGGTGTCGGCCAACAAGCAGCTGCTCTCCCAGCACGGGGAGGAGCTGTGGGCGTGCGCGCGCGAGCGGGGCGTGCAGCTGCGCTTCGAGGGCGCCGTGGCCGGCGTGGTGCCGGTGATCCGGGTGCTCCAGGAGTCGCTCGCCGCCGCCCGGGTGGAGCGCGTGCACGGGATCGTCAACGGGACGACGAACTACATCCTGTCCGAGATGGCCCGGGGCGGGCTCTCCTACCAGGCGGCGCTGGAGCGCGCGCAGGAGCTGGGGTACGCGGAGGCGGACCCGACCGACGACGTCACGGGGCGCGACGCGGCGGCCAAGATGGCGATCCTCGCCCGGCTCGCGTTCTCCACGCCGGTCCACCTCGACCAGGTCGTCTACGAGGGGATCCAGCACATCACGCCGGACGACATCGCGTACGCCCGCGAGCTGGGGCTCTCACTGAAGCTGATCGGGACCGCCGAGCGGGTGGACGGAGGGATCAGCGTGCGCGTGCACCCGGTGTTCCTGTACGGCACGCACCCGCTGGCGTCGGTCCACGGGCCGTTCAACGCGGTGACCGTGGAGTCCGACGCGATCACGGAGGTGACGCTGTCGGGGCCGGGCGCCGGCGGCCCGCAGACCGCCAGCGCCGTGCTGGGCGACGTGATCTCGGCCATGATCCCGCCGGCCTCCACGCCGGAGACGACCGAGGCATTGCCCGTGGTCAACGAGATCGCCTCCGGGTTCTACCTGCACATGGAGGTCGCCGACCGGCCCGGCGTGCTGGCGCAGATCGCGGAGATCCTGGGCATGCAGGGCGCGTCGATCCGCTCGGTGGTGCAGAAGGGGCTCGGGGACAACGCGCGGCTCGTGCTCGTCCTGCATCCGCTGCTCGAGTCGCGCTTCTACGCGGCGGTGCGGCTGATCGCCCAGCTCGACTTCATGCGCTCCGCCCCGCGCGCGATCCGGGTGATCGATGAGGAGTTCGTCTCCTAGCCCCAGCCTGATCGAGCGCTGGCGCGAGCGGCTCCCGTTCGCGGCCGGCGACCCCGTCGTGTCGCTCGGCGAGGGGTCCACGCCGCTCGTGCTGGCAGAGCGGGTGTCCGAGCGCGCCGGCTGCGAGGTGTGGCTGAAGATCGAGGGCGCGAACCCGACCGGCTCGTTCAAGGACCGGGGGATGACGTGCGCGGTGTCGGCGGCCGTGCGGGAGGGGGCGCAGGCGGTGATCTGCGCGTCGACGGGGAACACGGCGGCCTCCGCCGCCGCCTACGCGGCGCGGGCGGGGCTGACGGGAGCGGTGATCGTGCCGGAGGGCAAGATCGCCACCGGCAAGCTCGCCCAGGCGCTGATGCACGGGGCGCGGGTGGTCGCGCTGCGCGGGAACTTCGACCAGGCGCTGGCGCTCGTGCGCGAGCTGGTCCAGCGCCACCCGATCGCCCTCGTGAACTCGGTGAACCCGTTCCGGCTGGAGGGGCAGAAGACCGCGGCGCTGGAGATCGCGGAGGAGCTCGGCCCGATCGGCGCGCTGGCCATCCCGGTCGGAAACGCGGGCAACATCACCGCGTACTGGAAGGGGTTCGTCGAGGCCGGCGAGCGCCCGATGATGCTCGGGTTCCAGGCGGAGGGGGCGGCGCCCCTGGTGCACGGGGCCCGCGTGGAGTCGCCGGAGACGGTGGCGAGCGCGATCCGGATCGGCAACCCCGCCCGCTGGGAGGAGGCGATGGCGGCGATGACCGCGTCGCACGGCGCGGTGCGGGCGGTGTCGGACGCGCAGATCCTGGAGGCCTACCGGTTCCTCGCCGCGCAGGAGGGCGTGTTCTGCGAGCCGGCGTCGGCGGCGAGCGTGGCCGGCGTGCTCTCCCACGGCGTCCAGGGCGCCGAGCGCGTGGTGTGCGTCCTCACCGGGCACGGGCTGAAGGACCCCCAGACCGCGCTGGCGCACGCCGGCTCCGTCGTGCCGTGCGAGCCCGTCGCGGCCGCGGTCGAGCAGGCCGTGCTGGGCTGATCGTGCGGCGCGTGCTGGTTCGCGTCCCGGCGTCGTCGGCCAACCTCGGGCCGGGGTTCGACGTGCTGGCGGCGGCGCTGGGGCTGCACATGGAGCTGGAGGTGGCGGAGACGGGCCGGTTCGAGGTGCGGACCGGCCTGAAGATCGCGCGCGACCGGCGGAACCTGTGCGTCCGGGGGTTCTCGGCGCTGCGGCCGGTGGAGCGGGTGCGGTTCACGATCCGGTCGGAGATCCCGTTGTCCGGCGGGCTGGGGACGAGCGCGGCTGCGTACCTCGCCGGGCTGGCGGCGGCGGATGCGCTGAACGGGGGCGGGGCGGATCTCTTGGCGGAGGCGGCGCGGCTGGAGGGCCATCCGGACAACGCCGCGGCCGCGCTGCTGGGCGGGTTCGTCGTCTGTGCCGGCGCGTCGGCGGTGCGGTTGGACCCGCCGGCCGGCCTGGAGGCGGTGCTCGTGGTGCCGGACGAGCCGGTCCGCACCGCGCGCGCCCGCGCGGCGCTCCCGCCCGAGGTGCCGATGGGCGACGCGGTGTTCAATGTCGGCCGCGCGAGCCTGCTCGTGCTCGGCTTGTCGCGCGGCGACCTCGACCTCGTCGCCCGAGGCTTGGACGACCGGCTGCACCAGCCGCGGCGGGAGTCGCTGTATCCGCGATCAATGGAGCTCGTGCGGCGTGCTCCTTCGTTCGGCGCGTTGGGGGCGACCATCTCGGGGGCGGGGCCGTCGGTGCTGGTGTGGGTGCGGTCGGCGGCTGCTTCGGACGTCGTTGCGCGGCTCGATGGTGGCGGGTGGGGGCGGGTGCTGCGGCTGCCGTTCTTGGCGCGGGGTGTGGAGGTCGGCTAGGGCGCCGGGAACGTCAACGGCGGCTTGTAGGGAGGCGGGTCCGGGGGCCGCGGCCTACCGTCCTGCCTGACCGGGGCGGGAGCCCTACAGGGCAGGATCCTTCGCACCGTCCTGTCCGGGGGGGACAGTGTCCCCCCAAAGCAGGACGCTTCCGTCCGGACCCGCCGCCCTACAAGCCAGAAGTTCGTCCCGCCACGGCCCGGATCGTCGCCACCAGAGCGGTCTCGTCGTCCGCCTTGGCGAGATACGCGTCCGCGCCCGGCCCCACGACCTCCTCGCCGGCGAGGCCCACGTACGCGGAGTAGACGATCACGCGGGCCTGGGGCGCGCGATCCCGCATCGCCCGCAGCAGGCCGTCCTCACCCGGCTCGCCCATCGTGTCGAGCAGGATGACGTCCGGTCGCGCGCCGGGGAGGGCCTCGAGCGCGGCCTCGGCAGAGTGCGCGGCGCCCGCGTGCTCGAGGTCCGCGTGGTCGCCGAGCCACAGCTCCACCAGCCGCGTGAAGGCCTCCGAGTCGTCGCAGTGGAACACTCGGATCCGGTCGGGCATCGCCTGACAGCCTACGCAGTCAGGCGGTGACGAACACGGGCGCGCCGAGCGGGACGCGGCGCATGAGGACCCGCAGGTCGCGCCGGGAGGCTCGCATGCAGCCGAGCGAGACGGCGTGGCCGATGGTCTCCGGCTGGGGCGTCCCGTGGACCGCCAGGCGGTCGCCGCCCGGCCATCCGGGCAGGAGCTCGGTCTGGTGGCCCGAGAGGGCGATCGCGCAGCAGCCGTAGGGCGAGTCGGCGCGCCGGGAGCGTAGGCGGTCGGTCACCGCGAAGCGGCCGGTCGGCGTCGGCGTGTCCGGCCGGCCGACGGCCACCGGCAGGCGGCGCAGCACCTGGCGAC
>JBOGYU010000158.1:0-9551 GCA_050696935.1 Solirubrobacteraceae bacterium
CTCGTCGCCGCCGCGCCAGCCGATCAGCACCCACGCGCCGTCCGGCGATGGCGTGAGGTCGACGATCCGGCCGCGGCCGGCGAACAGCGTCCGCGCGCGCGTGCCCGTCCGGCGCGCCCGGAAGCTCAGGACCCGGCTGCCGCCGTGCACGATGTCGTGGCGGACGAGCAGCAGCCGGGAGGAGCGGAAGGCGGCCGCCTCGAACCGGTTCGTGCCGCGGGCGCGGATCACGCGCAGCACCCGCCCGCTGCCGCCGTCGAGCACGCGCACGCTCGTGCCGGACCACGCGGCGACCGTCGTCCCGGTGCGCGACCAGGCCAGGCCGCGGACCGGCGGCCAGGGCGCCGTCCGCCACAGTCTGCGACCGCTGACCGCGTCCCGCAGCCGCACGCGCCCTTCTCGATCGGCCCACGCGACGGCGGAGCCCTTGCCCGGCTGCCACGCCGGGCCGGCGAAGCCGAGGCCCCGCGCCAGCCGCCGGTCGCCGCTCCCGCCGGCCTCGACGACGCGCAGCTCCGCGCCACCGCGCGACTCGACCGGAGAGCCGCGCCGATACACGACCCTCATGCCGTCGGGCGCCCAGCGCGGTCCGAAGACGTGCTCGGCGCCGCGGACCCGCCAGCGCACCCGCCCCCCGCGGTCGAGCGCCGCGAGCGTCCCTCCACGCACCGCGGCGATCCGCGTCCCGTCGGGCGACCAGTCGCTGTCGTACCACTCGCCGAGCAGGCGATGGTCGCCGTCCGCCCGCACGATCGCCGACCCCTGGGCCGGGACCTCGACGAGCAGGCGGCCGCCTCCGGGCAGAAGCGGCCCCGCGGCGGCCAGTGCGACGGCGAGGGAGCGGATCACGTTCGTGACTACGCGGACGGCGGCGCGCCAGGTCCGTCGGACCGGTGATCCGCGCGCCCCGGCGAGTCGCGCCGGCAGCGACCCCCCCGCGTGTGGGCGGTCGCCGTGTGTCCTTACGACTGCGAGCGGCGCGCTTGGGCGGCCTCGAGGAGGCGGCGCGCACGCTCGATGACCATGACGTCGAGCCGGAGCCGGTACGCGCGGACGAGCCGCTCGTGGAGCACTCGCAACTCGTTTTCGTTCAACGCTCCAAGCTCCGCTCGGCGATCGAGTGCCGTCATGGGCAGTCGAAGCATCGAGGAGACGATGGCAGCGTTCTCCGTGGGCAATCCGGGAAATGTGTCGGGCGGAAGCCAGAACAATCCCCCGTCGTCGCCACGACGGACGCGCTCGCGGGCTCCAGGGTCGTCGATCTTCTCGAGACGGTGAAGCCGCAACGCGAGCACCTCGTCGAACTCCGACAGGACGGGGCTGATCACCAGCACGGGGCGGGCCTTGACGTTCGTGAGCAGGACGAACTCGCTCATGCCACGCTTGGCGGCATCCACGATCTGCTCGGGCCCGCCGACCTCGCGTGGCTCGTCACCGGCGGCGTAGAGTCGGAACGGTGGCCGCGGACTGAACGGTGCGACCGCCCAGTACGACCGCCCGAGCGGTGGGTCCATCACCCGAAGAGCTCGGCGAGCTGGGCGGGATCTGTGATCGGCGCGCCGGGGGTCTCTTCAGATCGGTGTGCCGCGATCGCCGTGTCGCTGAACTCGAGCGATTCGGTGGCGATGACCGCCGAGATGAAGGCTTCGAGAGCCTGAAGTCGATGGAAGTCGTCCGGATGGATGAGCACCGCTCGCTCCTTGCGGTAGCGGGAGATCACCGTCGCGGTCCCGGCTCTCTGGTCGGGAATGCGCACACGGTCGCCCGGTACAACGTGGACGTTCAGGGCCACGCCCGCCATCGTATCAGGTGTCGGACGACTTTAGAAAATTCGTCCGACTTTCGACGCCCGACGCGGGGCGAGGTCCAGGAGGCCGAGCCGAGAGAGAGACGGTCCGGCCACGGCGGTCAGGCCGCCGCCACGCGCTCGGTGCCGGCGCAGCGCCGGTCGCGGCGCGAGGAGCAGGCACCAGGTGGCGAGCGCGCCCGCGGCCATGCACGCGGTGGCCAGCATCGAGCCGAGCGACAGCAGCGGGATGCCGCGCGAGCCCGGCGACCACGCCGGAGAGCCCGCGGCGAAGCAGCAGCGCGAGGGCGGCGAGGCCGAGGACGGCGGCGACCGGCTCGTAACCGGCGCCCAGCAGCTCCGGCACGGCACTCTCGCGCGGCCGCGCCGCGTCGTCGAGCGCCGCGATCACGCCGTCGCCGGGGCCGCGGACGAGCAGCTCGCCGACAGCGAAGCCGGCGATCGCAACGGCGAGCGCCAGCGCTCCCGTCCCCGCCTTCCACAGCATCCCGGTCACGCAGCCGCCGGCCAGCGCCATGCCGGCGCCGAAGGCCAGCCCGCTCGCGACCTGTGCCACGGGCAACAGCGCCGGGCCGCCGCAGGGAGCGGTTGAAGCACAGCCCCCACCGCGCCATCACCACGCCGGCCGCGAGGCGACGAGGGCGGGCAGCGCGACCGTCAAGGGCGCCGACCCCGGCGGGCGACGAGGGCGCGCGCCGGGACGGTCACGACCAAAGGCGGTCGAGCGCCTCGAGCAGCCGCGCGACGGACCGCTCGACCGGCTCGTCGGCGCCCCGCAGCCGCACGTCGGGCGTCGCCGGCGGCTCGTAGGTCGCGTCGACGCCCGTGAAGCCGGGCAGCCCGCCCGCCCGCGCGCGGGCGTAGAGGCCGTGCGGGTCGCGCCGCTCGCACTCCTCGAGCGGCGTGTCCACCCACGCCTCGACGAAGTCCAGCCCGGCCTCGGCGTGCAGCTCCCGCGCCCACTCCCGGTCCGCGGCGGCGGGGGAGACCAGCGCCACGACCGTGACCATGCCGGCGTCGGCGAACATCCGCGCCACGCTGGCCACCCGCCGCGCGTGCTCGTGCCGGTCCGCGGGAGAGAAGCCGAGGTCGCCGCTCAGCCCGTGCCGGACGTTCTCGCCGTCGAGCAGGTACGCCGGCCTCCCGAGCGCGACGAGCCGGCGCTCCAGCTCCTCGGCGATCGTGGACTTCCCCGAGGCCGGCAGCCCGGTCAGCCACACCGTCGCGCCGCGGAACCCGAGCGTGCTCCAGCGCTCCCGCCGCGGCAGCGCCGGCTCGTGCCAGATCACTCCCGGGCTGTGCGGCCCGGTCGGCGGGCCCGGGTCCTCGTGCGCGGAGAGCACCATCCCCGCGGCGACCGTGTCGCGCGACGCCTCGTCGATCAGGATGAACGCTCCCGTGACCCGGTTGCGCGCGTACGGCTCGGCCATCACGGGCGCCGACAGGTCCAGGTGCACGCGCGCGATGTCGTTCAGCCCCAGCTCGCCCACCGGCGGCCCGTCCACCAGGCGCTGGACGTCCAGCTTCGAGTCGATCGACTCCACCGTCGCCCGCACGCGCCGCGTCGTGTGCTTGAGCTGGTAGCGCATCCCCGGCCGCAGCGGCGCGTCGGTCATCCAGCAGATCCGGGCGTCCAGCCGCCGCGCCACGACCGGCGGGTCACCGGCCGCGAGCATCGTGCCGCGCCCCGCGTCGACGTCATCGGCGAGGTGCACGGTCACCGACATCGGCGGGAACGCCGCCTCCACCGGCCCGTCGAACGTGTCGACCCGCTCGACCGACGTGCGCTCCCCCGCGGGCAGCACCACCACGTCGTCCCCCGGCCGGAGCACCCCGCTCGCGACCTGGCCGGCGCTGCTGCGGCCGTCCGCGCGGACGACCCACTGGACGGGCAGCCGGGCCGGCCCCGCCGTGCGGTCGCCGGCCACCTCGAGCCGCTCCAGGTACCGCAGCAGGGGCGGCCCGGCGTACCACGGCGCCCGCGCCGACGGCGCGACCACGTTGTCCCCGTGCAGCGCCGACACCGGGATCGCCGCCGCGTCGAGCACGCCCAGCCGCTCCGCGACCGCGGCGAACTCCCGCTCGATCTCGAGGAAGCGCGCCTCGTCCCACCCCACCAGGTCCATCTTGTTCACGCACGCGACCATGTGCCGGATCCCGAGCAGGGCGGACAGGTACGCGTGCCGGCGCGACTGCTCGATGATGCCGTTGCGCGCGTCCACGAGCACGACCGCCGCCTCGGCCGTGGACGCGCCCGTGACCATGTTGCGCGTGTACAGGATGTGGCCCGGGGTGTCGGCGATGATGAACGAGCGCTCGGGCGTGGCGAAGAAGCGGTACGCGACGTCGATCGTGATGCCCTGCTCGCGCTCCGCGCGCAGCCCGTCGGTGAGCCGCGAGAGGTCGACCTCCGCGTCCGCCACCTGGTCGGCCATCAGCGCCTTGGAGTCGTAGAGCAGGCGGCCGATCAGCGTCGACTTGCCGTCGTCGACCGAGCCGGCCGTCGCGAGCCGCAGGAGATCCGGCACTAGTGCTCCCTCCCGCAAGCCCTGGCACCCTTGGATCGGCCGCTGATCGCCGCCTGGCTGTGTCCTCGACCCTTGAAATCCCAGAGGGATTCCTGCGGGCCTGCGTCCTTGCCAGGCGCCGCCAGCGACCGCCCAAGGGCACCACGACTCGCGGGAGGAACCACTAGAAGTAGCCCTCCCGCTTGCGGTCCTCCATCGCGGCCTCCGACGTGCGGTCGTCGGCGCGGGTGGCGCCCCGCTCGGTCAGCCGGGTGGCGGCGAGCTCGTCGATCACCGCCGGCACGTCGGTGGCCGAGGAGCGCACCGCGCCGGTGATCGTCATGTCGCCCACCGTCCGGTACCGCACCCGCGCACTGAACGGGCGTTCGCCGTCGAACAGCTCGACGTGCGATGAGACCGCGTACAGCATGCCGTCGCGCTCGAACACCTCGCGCTCGTGCGCGTAGTAGATCGACGGCAGCTCGAGCACCTCCTCGCCGATGTAGCGCCACACGTCCAGCTCGGTCCAGTTCGAGAGCGGGAACACGCGCACGTGCTCGCCCGGCGCCACGGCCCCGTTGTAGAGGTTCCACAGCTCGGGGCGCTGGGCGCGCGGGTCCCACTGGCCGTGGCGGTCGCGGAACGAGAACACGCGCTCCTTCGCGCGCGCCCGCTCCTCGTCGCGCCGCGCCCCGCCGAACGCCGCGTCGAACCGGTGCTCGGCGATCGCGTCGAGCAGCGTCACGGTCTGCAGCCGGTTGCGCGACTCGCCCTGCTCCACCGCGCGGCCGCGGTCGATCGACTCCTGCACGGCGGCGACGATCAGCCGCTCGCCCAGCTCCGCCACCCGCCGGTCGCGGTACTCGAGCACCTCCGGGAAGTTGTGGCCGGTGTCGACGTGCATCACCGGGAACGGGAACGGCGCCGGGCGGAACGCCTTCTCGGCCAGGCGCAGGAGCACGATCGAGTCCTTGCCGCCGCTGAACAGCAGCACGGGCCGCTCGAACTCGGCGGCCACCTCGCGCATCACGTGCACGGACTCGGCCTCAAGCTCGCGCAGCTGGGAGAGGCGCAGGCCGGGCTGGGTGAGGCTCGTCATCGCGCGGGCATTCAAGCAGCCCGCTGTAGGCTCGCCGTCAGTGATCTTCCGTCAGGTCACCCACGACGACCTCGGCTGCGCGTCCTACCTGATCGGCGACGACAAGGCGGGCGTGGCCGCTGTGGTCGACCCCCGCTTCGAGGTCGACGAGTACCTCGAGCTGGCCCGCTACATGGGCGTCGCGATCGAGCACGTGTTCGAGACCCACAACCACGCCGACCACGTCTCCGGCCACGGGCGGCTCGCCGCCGCCACCGGCGCGACGCTCCACATCCACGAGGCCGCCGGCGCGGCCTACGAGCACGAGCCGTTCGCCGACGGCGCCGAGTGGAAGCTCGGCGCGCTGACCGTCCGCGCGCTGCACACGCCCGGCCACCGCCCAGAGCACACCGCGTTCGCGCTCGTCGACACCCGGCGCGGCGAGCAGCCGTGGGCGGTCCTGACCGGCGACACGCTGTTCGTGAACGACGTCGCCCGGCCCGACCTCGCGATCGAGAAGGCCGACGGCGCGCGCGGCATCTTCCGATCCCTGCGGTCCAAGCTCCTGAGCCTGCCCGACGAGGTCGAGATCTGGCCCGGGCACCTCGGCGGCTCGATGTGCGGCGGCCCCGGCATGGACATGAAGATCTCGTCCACGATCGGGTTCGAGCGGCGCCACAACGAGACGCTGGCGATCGAGGAGGAAGACCGCTTCGTGGAGCGGGCGCTCGCCGGCCTGGGGCCGCAGCCGCCCAACTTCCGGGCGATCGTCGAGCTCAACCGCGGCCCGCTCCTCACCGACGGCGTCGAGCTGCTGCCGCTCGCGCCCCGCCAGGTCGAGCATCGGCGCGCGGCGGGCGCGCTGCCGGTGGACGTCCGCACCGACCAGCAGTTCGACGACGCCCACATCCCCGGCGCCGTCTCGATCCCGATGCTCAACGCCGGCTTCGGCTCCAAGCTCGCCTGGCTGGCGGACCGCGAGCAGGAGATCGTGCTCGTCGGCCGCGACGACGCGGACGGGCGCCGGGGCGGCCAGCTCGCCGTCGCCGTCGGGATCCGCCGGCTGGCCGGGTTCCTGCACGGCGGGATGACGAGCTGGCGGCAGGAGAAGCGCCCGGTCGAGCGGATCGAGCGGATGGCGCTCGAGGACGTGCCCGGCGACCTCCAGATCCTCGACGTGCGGGAGCGCAGCGAGTGGGAGGAGGGCCACATCCCCGGCTCGGTGTTCGCGCCCTGGCACGACATCGACGGGGTGCCGGAGGGGCTCGACCCCGCGCAGCCGATCGCGGTGATGTGCGGCTCGGGCCAGCGCTCCGCGGTGGCGGCGAGCCTGATCCAGCGCCACGGCGCGCAGCGCGTGATCCACGTCGTCGACGGCGGCGTGCCCAAGTGGGGGCGCCTCGGCCGGCCGCTCACGCGGTGATGGACCACGACATCGCCATCGTCGGCGCCGGGTTCTCGGTGCTCGAGACGGCGATCCGGCTCAAGCAGGCCGGCATCCACGACTTCGTCGTCCCCAGATCGCCTCCCTGCTGGACGCATTGCGGGCGATGCGCGAGCACGGCGCCGAGACCGTCGAGGTGCGCGCCGAGGCCCAGGCCCGCTCGAACGCGGCGATCGAGGCGCGCATGCGCGGGACGGTGTATCGGCTCGCTGTCTAGGCTCCCGGCTTCGTGATCATCAGGAACAGGGCGATGATCACGAGCAGGCCCGTGATCGCGCCCATCATCCCCTCGCGCTGGGCGAGCCGCTGATAGTCGCCGGAGACCTTGCCGTCGTCCGCGAGCTCGCGCTCCGCCTGGGCGCCCAGCTTGCGGTCGGCGGGGATGAAGTACGCCCCGGTGAGCGCGCCGATCGCGATCACGATCAGGAACGTGGCGCTGATCCAGAAGGACCCGAAGCCCCAGTCGCCGTCGGCCGTCTGGAAGATGCCGGTGGCGAGCACCACGACGAGCGCGGGCGTGACGAACCGCTGGCTGATCGCCAGGCTGAGCCGGTGCATGTACGGCAGGTGGCGCGGGTCGAGCCGCGTGGCCAGCGGGAAGGCGAGCGCGAGCGAGAACGTCGCGCCGAACCCGACCACGACCGCGGTCACGTGGAGGAAGACGGAGATGCTGTAGGCGTCGATGGCGGCGAGCATGCGGTAACAGTATGCGGCTTACTCGCACTCGCAAGCTCGCGCGAGCGCCTTGATTACGCGGCTTACTCGCACTCGCAAGCTCGCGCGAGCGCCTTGATTACGCGGCTTACTCGCACTCGCGAGCTCGTGCGAGCACCTTGATTACGGGACGAACACGATCTTCCCGAAGACGTCGCCGGAAGCCATCGCGGCAAAGCCCTCCCGTGCGTCCGACAGGGCCAGCACGCGGTCGATCTGCGGCCGGATGCCGGTGTCCTCGCACAGCCGCGCGAGCTGGGCCAGCTCGTCGCGCGTCCCCATCGTGGACCCGAGGATCCGCAGCTGCAGGAAGAACACGCGCCGCAGCTCGGCGGCCGGCGCGTCGCCGCTCGTCGCGCCGGACACCACGATCGCGCCGCCCTGCCTGACCGACCGCAGCGAGTGCCGCCAGGTCGCCTCGCCGACGGTCTCCAGCACCGCGTCCACCCGCTCGGGCAGCCGCGCGCCCGGCTCGAAGGCCGCGTGCGCGCCCAGCTCCTGCGCCCGCCGGCGCTTCTCCTCGTCGCGGCTTGTCACCCACACGCGCACGCCGGCCTGGCGGCCGAGCACGATCGCCGCGCTGGCCACCCCGCCGCCGGCGCCCTGGACGAGCACGGTCTGGCCGGGCTGCAGGCCGGCCTTCGCGAACAGCATCCGGTAGGCCGTCAGCCACGCCGTCGGCAGGCACGACGCCTCCTCGAAGGAGAGCGCGGCGGGCTTCGGGACGAGGTTGCGGCGGGGCACCGCCACGCGCTCGGCGAGCGTGCCGGGGTGCAGCTCGGACAGCAGCGTGCGCTTGGGGTCGAGCGTCTCGTCGCCGCGCCAGTCGTCGCCGCTGACCACGCTGTGGACGATCACCTCGTTGCCGTCCTCGTCGACCCCCGCGGCGTCGCAGCCCAGGATCATCGGCAGGCGGTCCTCCGGCAGCCCGACCCCGCGCAGCGACCAGAGGTCGTGGTGGTTGAGCGAGGTGGCGCGGACCTCGACCGTCGTCCACCCGGCTCCGGGCTCCGGCTCGGGCCGGTCGCCGATCTCGAGGCCGGCGAGCGGGTCGTCGCGGTCGATGCGGGAGGCATAGGCGGCGAGCATGGCCGCATACGATCCCACGATGACGGAGCTCGAGGCCGCCGCCATCCTCGTGGCGGGCGTCGCGGCAGGGACGATCAACGCCGTGGTGGGCAGCGGGACGCTGATCACGTTCCCGGTGCTGCTGGCGGTCGGCTACCCGCCGGTGGTGGCCAACGTCTCCAACACCGTCGGCCTCGTGCCCGGGTCGCTGGCCGGCGCCATCGGCTACCGGCGCGAGCTCGCCGGCCAGGGCGGGCGCGCGGTGCGGCTCGGCTGCGCCTCGCTCGCCGGCGGCATCACCGGGGCGGTGCTGCTGCTCGTGCTCCCCGAGTCCGCGTTCGAGGCGATCGTGCCCGTGTTCATCGGCATCGCGCTGGTGCTGATCGTCCTCCAGCCCCGGCTCTCGCGGCGGCTGGGACGGGAGCGGCCGGCCGAGCACCACGGCGGCGCGGCGGTGGCGCTCGGCGTCTACGGCGGCGGCGTCTACGGCGGCTACTTCGGCGCCGCGCAGGGGATCCTGCTGCTCGGCATCCTCGGGCTCGGGCTGCCGGACGACCTGCAGCGGATCAACGCGCTCAAGAACGTGCTCGCGGGGATCGTCAACCTCGTGGCGGGCGTGGTGTTCGTCGTGGTCGCCGACGTCGCGTGGGGCGCGGCGCTGCTGGTCGCGGCGGGCGCCGTCGTCGGCGGCTGGCTGGGGGCGCGCTACGGCCGCCGGCTGCCTCCCGCCGCCCTGCGAGCGGTCATCGTGGTGGTCGGCCTCGCCGCGATCGCCGAGCTGGTCTCATGAGCGCTCCAGATGCGCCTCGAGGTCGCGCACGGCAGTCGCCGTAGGAGGCCATCGCGCCTGGAGGCTGCCCCGGGCCCGCCCGTGAGCGGTCGTCGCCGGGGAGGCGGCCGCGCCCGCGCTGCACGAGGTCCAGCACCGCGGCG
>JBOGYU010000159.1:0-9511 GCA_050696935.1 Solirubrobacteraceae bacterium
CCTGACCCCCGAGGAGGCCGGCGACCACGGCCGGCGGGCGGGCGCGCGGCGGCTCGTGCTCACGCACATCTCCGACGAGCTGGACGCCGACTGGGCCCGCGCCGAGGCCGAGCGGGGCTTCGGCGGGCCCGTCGACCTCGCCCGCGAGGGTGCCGTCTACACGGTCATCTAAGGGGACAGTCCCTTTAGATAAAGGGGTCAGACCCCTTGAGTGGGGGTCGACTCAAGGGGTCTGACCCCTGAGCGGGGGCGAGTGAAGGGGTCTGACCCTTTAGGCGCGTCGCTTCGGCGCCGATGCGTCTTCTGATGAGCCCCGTCGAGGCGACCGCCACCGATGGCGTGCGACTGCTGTCGCACCGTCCGTCCGTGCTCTACAAGGTGGAGCATCTCGCCACCGAGCCCGTCGAGGGCGACATCGCGGTGGAGGGCCTCGTGCTGGCCGGGCCGGGCTGGGCCGAGAAGCTCAAGGAGCTGCTGGGGACCGTCTCCGCCTCCGAGCGCGCCTGCCTGTTCGCCCTGCGCCTGTCCGACGACCAGGCGCTCCCGCTGCCCGCCGAGACGCTGCTGGACCGCTCACGCACCGACTGGTTCCCCGACTTCCTCTCGCACGGCCAGATGAAGCCCCACTTCCAGCCGATCGTCGAGCTGTCCACCGGCCGCGCCTACGGCCGCGAGGCGCTGATGCGCGGGCGGCTCGGCGCCGTCGAGGTGCGCGGGGCAGAGCTGCTGGCCGCCGCCGAGGCGCACGACGCGCTGTTCTCGTTCGACTACCGCGCCCGCACCGCGGCGCTGGAGATCGGCCTGCCGCTGCTGCCGGACGGCGAGGTGCTGTTCGTGAACCTCGACCCGCGCGCGGCGCTCGACGTCGACTCCACCGTGCGCACCACCTGGCCGGTGGTCTCGCGGATGAACGCCGACCCGTCGCGGATCTGCATCGAGGTCGTCAAGCCCGAGCGCTGCGCCGACCGGGACATGCTGGGCGAGATGGTCGAGGCGCACCGCAAGCGCGGCGCGCAGATCGCGCTCGACGACCTCTCCTGCGGGACCGAGGCGCTGCTGTGCCTCGAGAGCCTGCGCCCGGACATCGCGAAGATCGACACCGTGCTCACCCAGGGCATCCAGCACTCGGAGGCGCGGCGCAAGCTCGTCGCCGCGCTGGTGGAGCTCGCCCACGAGATGGGCGCCAAGGTGGTCGCGGAGGGGATCGAGCGCGTGGACGAGTTCCACACCATGAAGGAGCTCGGCGTCGACCTCGGGCAGGGCTTCTACTTCGGCCAGCCGACCGAGCGGCCGATGGCCGTCGACCAGCGGCTGTTCTTGAAGCGCGCGTAGCGCTAATCAAGGCGCTCGCACGAGCTTGCGAGTGCGAGTAAGCCGCATACTGTTTCCGTGGCAGGGCTGCTGGACCGGCGCCGCGGGCGGGCGATCGTCGTCGCCCTGTCGGTGACCGTCACGGTCTCCTACGGCGTCCTGGCCTACGCGCTCCCGGTGCTGTTCGTGCCGATGCACGCCGAGCTGGGCTTCTCGCGCACCGAGCTGACGGTCGCGGCGTCGGTCTCGCTCGCCGCGGCGGCGGTCGCCGGCGTGGCCGTCGGCCGGCTGCTGGACCGGCTCGACCCGCGGCTGGTGATGACCGCCGGCTCGGTGCTCGCGACGCTCGCCGTGCTCGGGTGGTCGCGCGTGCAGTCGCTGGCCGCGCTCTACGCCGTGTTCGCCGTGCTCGGCGTGGCGATGGCCGCGGTCACCTACGGGCCCGCGTTCACGGTGGTCGCGAAGTGGATCGCCGTGCGCCGGACCGCGGCGCTGACCGTGCTGACGGTCGCCGGCGCGTTCGCCAGCCTGATCTTCTCGCCGCTGACCGAGGCGCTGTCGTCGGCACTCGGCTGGCGCGACGCGGTCGTCGTGCTGGCGATCGTGCTCGGGGCGGTGACGATCCCGCTGCACCTGCTCGTGCTGCGGCCACCGCCGCGCCGCCCGCCGCGGCAGGGCGAGCCGAGCGTGCCGGCGCGGCGAGCGCTCCGCAGCCGCGGGTTCTGGCTGCTGGCGACGGCGTTCGCGCTGGGCGCGTTCGCCTGGTCGGCGCTGACCGTCAACCTCGTGCTGATCCTGGTCGCCCTCGGGCACCCGGTCGCGTTCGCCGCGCTCGCGGCCGGCGTGACCGGCATCTCGCAGCTCCCGGGGCGGCTGCTGTACGGGCCGGTGCGGCGGTGGCTGGGAGAGCGCGGGACGCTGCCGTTCGCCCTCGGCCTCGGCGCGCTGGCGCTGCTGGTGCTCGTCACCGACCAGTCGCGCGCCGCCGCGCTCGCGTTCGCCGTCCTGTTCGGGACCGGCGCCGGCATGCAGACGCTCCTTACCGCCAGCGCGCCCGCCTCCATGTTCGGCGTCGCCAGCTACGGATCCGTCGCGGGAGTGCTGCACGCGTGCATCAACGGCGCCCGCGCCGCCGGCCCGTTCGCGCTGGCGGCGTTCGCCGCGCTGGCGGGCGGCTATCTCACGGCCGCCGCCGTGGTGGCCGCGGCGCTGCTCGCCATGGCCGCGGTGACCATCGTGATCTCGACCGCGCCGCCTTCGAGCTCGAGCGTCCCAAGCGGGACCTGATCGTCTCCACCTGGAGGCGATGCGGCGCGTGACGGTCCTCGACTGGTTGGGGCACGCCGCCTGGGTACATTTCGGGGCGTGGCCCACGAGCGCGACCTCTTCGCCAACTTCGAGCGGATGCGGCGCGAGATGGACGAGCTGTTCGACCGCCGCCTGCCGCCGCAGCGGCGCGGCGGCTTCTCGCCCGCCGTCGACGTCTACTACACGGCCGACCCGCCGCGCGCCGTCGTGCGGGCAGACCTGGCGGGCATCGACCCGTCCGAGATCGAGCTGCGGATCCGCGGCCGCGAGCTCGTCCTCTCCGGCCGCCGCCGGCCCGAGGGCGGGGAGGAGCGCGTGTACCAGCAGCTCGAGGTCGAGCACGGGCCGTTCCGGCGCGTCGTCGCGCTCGGCGTCGACGTCGACGCCGACGCCGCGAGCGCCTCCTACGAGGACGGCATGCTCATCGTCGAGCTGCCGCTCTCCCGGCCGGCGCCCGCGCGCAGCGTGCCGATCCAGCGCGGCGAGGACTCGTGATCGACATCGTCGGCGGCGACGGCGACAGCGCCGCGCCCGAAGCCGGCCTCCCGGCAGAGCTCCCGGTCCTCCCGCTGCGCGACTCGGTCACCTACCCCGACACGCTGACGCCGCTCGCGATCGGGCAGGAGCGCTCCGTCCGGCTCGTCAACGACGTCCTGGCCGGCAACCGCATGCTGGTGATGCTCGCCAGCCGAGAGCCGGAGGCCGAGACGCCGCGGCCCGACCAGCTCTACGAGGTCGGGGTGGCCGGGATGGTCGCGCGCATGATGAAGGTCCCCGACGGCTCATTGCGGATCCTCGTCCAGGGCGGCCAGCGCGTGCGGATCGAGGACTGGACGGGCGAGGAGCCCTACCTCACCGCGCGCGTCTCCGAGCTGCCCGACGTGCTCCACGAGGGCCCCGAGCTGACCGCGCTGATGCGCAACGTGCAGCAGACCTTCAGCCGCATCATCGAGGAGGTCCCGTACCTGCCCGAGGAGCTGCAGATGGCAGTGGCCAACCTCGAGGATCCGTCGTCGCTCTCCCACCTGATCGCAGGTGCATTGAGGATCAAGAGCGAGGAGCGCCAGGCGCTGCTCGAGGAGGTCGACGTCGCCCGCCGCCTCCGGCGCCTCTCCGAGGTGCTCGCCCGCGAGCTCGACATCGTCGCCATCGGCTCCAGGATCCAGAGCCAGGTCCAGTCCGAGATGGAGAAGGGTCAGCGCGAGTTCGTCCTGCGCCAGCAGCTGAAGGCGATCCAGGAGGAGCTGGGCGAGCAGGATCCCGCCGAGGCGGAGGTGGGCGAGCTGCGCTCCCAGCTGGCCGAGCTCACCCTCCCCGACAACGTCCGCACCCAGGTCGACCGCGAGCTGTCCCGCCTGGAGAAGCTCCCGCAGGCGGCCGCCGAGCACGGCGTCATCCGCACCTACCTGGAGTGGATGGCCGCGCTGCCGTGGGGCAAGGGCACCGAGGACAACCTCGACCTCACGCACGCGCGCGAGGTGCTCGACGCCGATCACTACGACATCGGGAAGGTCAAGGACCGGATCCTCGAGTTCCTCGCCGTGCGCAAGCTCAAGCCGGACGCGCGCGGCTCGATCATGTGCTTCGTCGGTCCGCCCGGCGTCGGCAAGACCTCGCTCGGCCAGTCGGTCGCCCGCGCGCTCGGTCGCAGGTTCGAGCGCATCAGCGTCGGCGGCGTCCGCGACGAGTCGGAGATCCGCGGGCACCGGCGCACCTACATCGGCGCCATGCCCGGGACGATCATCCGCGCGTTGCGCGACGCCGAGTCCCAGAACCCGGTCTTCATGATCGACGAGATCGACAAGATGGGCGCCGACTACCGCGGCGACCCGGCCAGCGCGATGCTCGAGGTGCTCGACCCCGAGCAGAACGCCGCGTTCCGCGACCACTACCTCGACGTCCCGTTCGACCTCTCGCGCGTGATGTTCATCTGCACGGCCAATGACCTCGACCGCGTGCCCGGCCCGCTGCGCGACCGGATGGAGACCATCGCCCTCGCCGGCTACACCGAGGAGGAGAAGCTCCAGATCGCCAAGCGCTACCTCGTGCCGCGGCAGATCGAGCGCAACGGGCTCAAGCGCTCGCAGGTGGCCTTCACGGACAGCGGCCTGAAGACGATCATCTCCGACTACACGCGCGAGGCGGGCGTGCGGAGCCTCGAGCGCGAGATCGGCTCGGCGTGCCGGAAGGTCGCGGTGCGGGTCGCGAGCGGCACGCTCGACCGCAAGGTCTCGGTCACCGCGCCGCGCGTGCGCGAGCTGCTCGGCCGCCCGCGCTTCCATCCCGACGTGCGGCGGCGCACCGCCGAGGCGGGCGTCGCCACCGGGCTGGCCTGGACGCCGGTGGGCGGGGACGTGCTGTTCGTGGAGGCGAGCGCGATGCCGGGCAAGGGCAAGCTCACGATCACCGGCCAGCTCGGGGACGTCATGCGCGAGTCCGCGGAGGCGGCGCTCTCCTACGTGCGCGGCCACGCGGAGCTGCCCGACGACTGGTTCGGCCGCCACGACGTCCACGTCCACGTGCCCGCGGGCGCGATCCCCAAGGACGGCCCGAGTGCCGGCATCACCATGGCGACCGCGCTGATGTCGCTCGTGTCCGGCCGCCCCGTGCGCGACGACGTGGCGATGACCGGCGAGCTCACGCTCACCGGCCAGGTGCTCCCGATCGGCGGCCTGAAGGAGAAGGTCCTGGCCGCCCAGCGCGCGGGCATCCACCGCGTGCTCGCCCCCCGGCGCAACGAGGCCGACCTCGAGGACATCCCCGAGCACCTGCGCGCGGACCTGGACTTCGTGTGGGTCGACGAGGTGGGCGAGGTGTTCGCCGCCGCGCTGTCCGACGGTGGGCGACGGCGTTGACCGCTGCCGCTCGCGGGTATGCTCGGGCCCAGAGCTTCAGTCGAGACGGTGGAGGTGTGTATGGCAGCGAAGAAGAGGGCGGCCAAGGCCGGACGCGCGGCCATGAAGGCGCGGTACAACCCCTACGTCCAGCGGGTCGTCGACGACGAGGACCTGCGGGAGAACCTGTGGCAGGCGTACGAGTCGGCCCGGCACGCCTTCGGGCGGCTGAGCAACGGCAAGTCGCCGGGCAAGGCGATCTTCGACGACAAGAAGCTCCAGAAGGACCTCAAGCACGCCGCCGAGTCGATCCGCGACGCGAGCGTGGCCCTGCGCGAGGCGCCCAAGCGCCGGCGCAAGGGCGGCGTGGGCAAGCTCCTCCTGGTCGGCGTGGTCGGCGGCGGCGTGGCGCTCGCGCTCAGCGAGGGCCTGCGCAAGAAGGTGCTCGACGCCCTGTTCGGCGCCGAGGAGGAGTTCGAGTACACCTCGACGACCACGGCGTCCGCGCCGGAGGCGGCGGGCTCGACCACCTGACGCGCCGGGACGTCTCGTTTCGGACGCCACGGAGGGCGTCCGTCGACGTCAGAGGGCCGGCCCGAGGCGAAGCCGGTGACGAGCCGAAGGCGAGGCAGGAGAGGCCCTGGGGAAGACTCACGGAAACGGGAGGAACGGCAGGATGTCCCACTCGATCTGCGCCGTCACCGCCGCCCCGAACGCCAGCGCGCCAGCGACCACCCCGAGGATCCTCTGGCGGCGGGACGTCGTCGCCGCCTTCTCCTTGGCGATCTGCGCCCGGTCCAGTGCGCCGTCGAGCATCCGCTCGGCCCACACGAACTCGAGCGAGAGCATCGCCAGGCCGATCGGGATCAGCACGAACGCCGGGCCGGGGGTGACGAGCATGACCAGCCCGCCGATCAGCACGGTGGCACCCGCGACGGCGAACAGGATCCGGTAGAAGAGCCCGCGCTGGATGTGATCCGCCCGCCGCGCCTCGAGCTTCTGGATCAGCTTCGGCCGGGGGCGCGGTTCGCTCTCCATGACGGGCGAAGTGTGCCAAACCGAACCATCTGCGCCACGGGGCTGAGATAGCTTGGCCGGCCTATGAGCGATGATGCGATCGTCGTCGAGGGGCTCGAGAAGTCGTACGGCTCGGTCCGCGCCCTCTGTGGCGTCGACTTCGCCGCCCGCACGGGCAGCGTCCTCGGCCTGCTGGGGCCCAACGGTGCCGGCAAGACCACCGCGGTGCGGATCCTGTCCACGCTGCTGGAGCCCGACGGGGGCAGCGCGCGCGTCGCCGGGCTCGACGTCGTGCGCGACGCCGCGCGGTTGCGCGCGCAGATCGGCCTCGCCGGCCAGTACGCGGCCGTCGACGAGAACCTGACCGGCTTCGAGAACCTCGAGATGGTGGGGCGCCTGTACCACCTGGGCGGCGCCGCGGCCCGCCGGCGCGCCGACGAGCTGCTCGAGCGGTTCGACCTCACGGACGCCGCGAAGCGGCCGGCCAAGACCTACTCCGGCGGCATGCGCCGCCGGCTCGACCTCGCGGCGGCGCTGGTGGCCCGCCCGCCCGTGCTCTTCCTCGACGAGCCGACCACCGGCCTGGACCCCCGCAGCCGCATCGGCATGTGGGAGACGATCGAGGCGCGCACGGCGGCCGGCACGACCGTCCTGCTGACGACCCAGTACCTCGACGAGGCCGACCGGCTCGCCGACCGGATCGTGGTGATCGACCACGGCAACGTGATCGCCGAGGGGACTGCCGACGAGCTCAAGGACCGCGTCGGCGGCGAGCGGCTCGAGGTGCACCTCGAGGACGGGAGCGAGGCCGAGCAGGCGATGGCCGTGCTGGCCGAGATGTCCGACGAGCGGCCGGCGCTCGAAGACCACACCGTGCGCGTGGCGGTCCGCCGCCGCTCGGGCGTGATCGCCGAGGCGGTGCGCCGGCTCGACGACGCCGACGTCGGCGTGGAGGACATCGCGCTGCGCCGGCCGACGCTCGATGACGTGTTCATCGCGCTCACCGGCCACGCGGCCGAGGAGGAGCCTGCCGCCGAGCCGGCCCCCGAAGAGGTGCGCGCATGAGCGCCCTCGCGCTGACGGTCTCCGACACGCTGGTGCTCGCGCGCCGCAACCTGATGCGGATCCCGCGCCAGCCCGACCTGCTGATCGCGTACACGATCCAGCCGGTGATGTTCGTGCTGCTGTTCGTCTACGTGTTCGGCGGCGCGATCCAGACGCCCGGCTTCGACTACGTCGACTTCCTGATGCCGGGGATCATCGCCCAGTCGATCGCCTTCGGCGGGTTCGTGACGGCGCTCGGCCTGTCCGAGGACGTCCAGAAAGGCCTGATCGACCGCTTCCGGTCGCTGCCGATGTCGCGCGCCGCCGTGCTGATCGGGCGGACGTTCTCCGACGTCCTGCTCAACTGCCTGTCGCTCGCCGTGCTGTTCTCGGTCGGCTTCATCGCCGGCTTCAACTTCGTGACCGCCGGCGTGGGCGAGATCCTGCTCGGCCTGCTGCTGCTCCTGCTGCTGGGCTATGCGTTCTCGTGGGTGTTCGCGCTGGTCGGGCTGTACTCGTCCGCGCCGGAGACCGCGAACGCGATCGGCTTCACGGCGATCTTCCCGCTCACCTTCGCGTCGTCGATGTTCGTGCCGGCGGAGTCGATGCCCGACGGCCTGCGGCAGTTCGCCCAGGCCAACCCGTTCACCACCATCACGGACGCCCTGCGCTCGCTGTGGCTCGACACCCCGGCGAACACCGACATCTGGATGGCGTTCGTGTGGGTCGCGGTGCTGATCGCCGTCTTCGCGCCGCTGGCCGTGGCGCGCTACCGGAAGGTCTCCGCCCGCTAGGACGCGAGGCTGTCCCCGAGCCGTTCCTGCCGAACCTCCAGAGCCCCGTGGCCGGCGTCAGGGACGCCGCGGGCGCCGACCTGTGGTTCAACGGCCAGCCGGCCATCGTCCCCAACATGCAGGTCTTCGCCCCCACGGGCGGCAAGGTCGTCGACGGCTCGAAGGTCGTCGGCTCCGGTGTCCCGATGGACGGTCCTGCGAAGCCGTTCAAAGTCCGGTTCCCGAAGAAGGGCACCTACACCATGCTGTGCGCGATCCACCCGGGCATGAAGGCGCGCGTGAAGGTCAAGCGTGCCGGGGCCGACGTGCCCTCGGCCAAGCGCGACGCGAAGCGGATGAAGAAGCAGGCTCGCGCCGCGTCCAAGCTGGCGAAGCGGCTGATGGCCGGCAAGGGCACGCCCGGCGGCGACACCGTCCGCGCGGGCAACGACCACAAGGGCGTCGCCACGCTCGCGTTCTTCCCCGACTCGGCGACGGTCAAGGCCGGCGAGGCCGTCACGTTCGAGATGTCGAAGGGCTCGACCGAGATCCACAACGTGGCGTTCGGCCCGCAGGAGTACATCGGCGGCCTGGCCCAGAGCTTCTTCGGGCCGCAGGGGATGGATCCGATGACCGCCTACCCGAGCGACCCGCCCGGGACCGCGCTCGCGCTCGACGGGGCCAACCACGGCAACGGCTACCTGAACACCGGCATCCTCGACGCGATCGCCGGCACCCCGCAACCCGACAAGGCCACGGTGACCTTCGCCAAGCCCGGGACCTACGCGTACTACTGCGTGGTCCACGGCGCCGCGATGAAGGGCTCCGTGACGGTCACGTCGTGAGGCTCTCGAGCAGCCGCCTCGCCCTGCCCGCCGCCCTCGTGGCGGCGGGCGCGGCGCTGCTCGCTCCGGCGGCGGCCGAGGCCGGGCGGGTGCAGAAGGTGGACATCGGCTCCAACTTCTTCGCGCCCGGCAAGAAGACCGTCCGCAAGGGCGACAAGGTGCGCTTCGTGTGGGAGGAGTTCGGCTTCGAGGCGCACGACGTGAACGTCCGCACGGGCCCGGCGAAGTTCTCCTCGCCGCTGCAGGCGGGCGGCACGTGGACCACCAAGAAGCTGCGGAAGCCGGGGAGGTACTCCCTCTACTGCTCGCAGCACCAGGAGATGCGGATGACGCTCACCGTCAAGCGGCGGTGAGCAGGCCGCGGGCGCGCCACAGCGCC
>JBOGYU010000160.1:0-9498 GCA_050696935.1 Solirubrobacteraceae bacterium
CTGCGGGACGAGCGCTCTGCCAAGAACGCCCGTGGCGCCGGCTACGAAGACCTTCATGACTGCTCCTCTCGTCTCATTTGCCCCCATGAGACGAGATAGAGGCGCCGCCTGTGACAGTGCCCAGCGCGCGCACGTCCGATCGAATACGAGGTGTTTCGCTCGGACGAGGCCGCCACTGAGCTCGACGACCGCGAGTTTGTCGGGCGCACCACCGCAGTCCGAATAACCGACTTCGGCGACACCGTCGCCGACGGCGCCTGGCGGCGGCCGAGGTACAGCCAGTCCGCCGCCGCGAAGCCGCTGCACGACGCAAGGCGTGGGCGATCTCGCCAGAGGCCTATGCGGCGCTCCATCGCGGTGCGCTCGATCGCCGGACGCCCGGCCGGCCGCCGTGGATGCCGGCCCGCGATGCGATCGCGATGTCGATGCTGTACGGCCTCGGGTTGCGTCCTCAGGAGCTTTTCGAGGCGACCTTCCGTCAGGTGGCCGTAGCCGGTTCCGCGTGGCGCAGGTTCTCACGAAGGGCAGGCCGGAGGCTGGTTCGACGAGGCCGGTGGGGCGGATCATCGCGGCGGCAAAGACGGCTGAGGGCGTCAGGACCATGCCGATGGGGTCGTGGCTCTACGACGAGTTGCTCGAGCGGCGAGCCTGCCTGAAGAACGTCGCCCTGCCCGCCAGCGACGACGACTTCATCATCCCCGGCGCCGCGCCCGATGGTCACTACACACTGGACCAGCAACACAACTTCATCCGCGACATCAAGTCATGCGGTGAAGTGGCAGCCGGTCGCGACCCGGAGCTGTCGTTCCTGACGGGGGTCACTCCATACTCGCTGCGACGCGGGCACATCTCGCTGCGCGTCCTCACGGGCGAAGACATCAAGCGGATTGCCGACGAGTGCGGGACGTCGACCGCGATGATCCACCGCCACTACCTGCACGAACTGGACATGCGACACGAACAGCCGGAGGACTTCAGCTTCGACGGCGCCGTGCAGGCTGCGAGGCGCAGCTTGCGTCATCTGCGAGCCGCCTGACAAGGCACGTGACACGGCGTCACTCCCGCGTCAGGCCGCTTGCAGGGAGGTGAGCGTGCCCTCCCCGTGTCGGGCGCAGGTGACTTTGCACGGCTCGCGCAGGTGAAGTGGCAGTGCTGCGGGCGCGACGGCGACGTGGAGCCGTGCCGTAAGCGGATTCTCCCGCGGGACAGCGCTACAAGCTGCTGCGTTTCGTGCAAGGGGGCAGTGAGTTCGATCTCAAGCCGGTCGCTGGAGAGCGCTGCTCTCATCGAGGAGCAGGCGTCACGACCTACGCTCCTCCTCATCGTCCGGAGCGAGCATCCGGCGCCGAGTTTGCGCGACGCTCGCTTGCGAGGTCCGCAACGACGTCGCATACGGCGGGATTCGCTGGATCACGGTCGGCCCCGCCGACCAGCCCGGCACGTCCATCGTCCTGCCTCCGCCGGCCCTAGACCCCGGCCTCACCGACGACGAGCGCCGCACCATCGTCGAGTTAGCCGGCCGCAGCGACAGGGACGACGGCGAGCGGGACGGCAAGCGAGCGAGTCTGTTCATGGCGGGGGCGCGACGACCACTTCGGGGCTCGCTCGCGAGCTCGGTTCTCGCGACGGTTCGGCCGTTACCATCCCGGAGGTCAAGCGGCTGGGACTCGTCCCACGCACGGAGGTGCTTCGCAATGGCTGAGAGGAAACCTGCAAAGAAGGCCACGCAGCAGCCCGCCAAGAGAACCACCGGCAAGGCGTCCAAGGGATTCACGGACGAGGAACGAGCCGCGATGAGGGAACGCGCCCAAGAGCTGAAGGCGGCCGCGCGCCGCGGCCCGCGCGCGGGCAAGGCGGACGGGGAAGGCGACGTGCTCGCGAAGATCGCCGAGATGCCGGAAGCGGATCGCGCCATGGCCGAACGGCTCCATGCCATCATCAAAGCCAGCGCGCCAGCCCTCTCGCCGAGAACCTGGTACGGGATGCCCGCGTATGCCAAGGACGGCAATGTCGTCTGCTTCTTCCAAAGTGCGCAGAAGTTCAAAGCGAGGTACGCGACGTTGGGCTTCAGCGACAAGGCGAACCTCGACGAAGGCGCCATGTGGCCGACCTCCTTCGCGCTGAAGGGGCTGACCGCCGCCGAAGAGAAAGAGATCGGCGCGCTCGTGAAGAAAGCGGTGAGCTGAGGAGCGAGCCTTTCTGATCCACGGCTCGGTGCCGGGCCGGGACGGAGTGTCGGTCGACCAGGGCGCGATCCGCGGCTCGCGACGGAGCAACCCGGCGATGTACATCGGACTGCTCGACCCGATCCGCAACGCGTTCGCGAAGGCCAACGGCGTCACGCCGGCGCTGTTCAGCGCCAACTCCGAGGGCGCCTGCGCCCCAACTGCAACGGCGCCGGCGTCACCTACACCGACCCGGCTGGCCGCATCAGCCGACCCGCGATTCGCCGACGCCCCGCACGGCCCGACGCACCCGCCTCCTCTGGGAAGACCTGCCCGACACCACCATCGGCGAGGCCCCTCGGCCGACGGCCGCGCGCTCTTGCCGCGGCTCTCCGTCGGCATCTCTGGCTCCACCACCAAGACAATGCGGCCTGACCGGAGCTCTGCCACCTCGTTGTGCGAGCCCTGCCAGGTCACCTGCGCCCGAGACTCGGAGATCGGCAGCCAAGGGGAGCTCGGACGCCGCCTTGGAGCCTGCCCGACCAGTCGACGGCAAGGATGCGCAGGGAGGCATTCCGGTTCGTGGCGGCTCGTCGCGTCGCGCGCCGGGCCTGCTCGGTGGCGGCCTCTCAACCGCGATGGCCGCGCGACGCCCGCGCATCGGCGGCCTCTACACTTGGCTGCGATGGACCCGCTCTCCGAGTCGCGCGTCGTCCCCCGCCGGGGCTTGCGCGGTGTCGATTTTCGCGCCGCGCGCAGTATCACGGCAGTATGGACGGCCCGCGAACACTCGCGTCCGGCGCGGACGCGAGGCGGATTTGCAGGTCTTTTGCCCTCTTAGCTCAGTTGGTAGAGCACTTCCATGGTAAGGAAGGGGTCGCCGGTTCGAGTCCGGCAGAGGGCTTTTAGCCTTGTAGCAGGCACTTTGCGTGCTCTCTGTCCCGCGTCATCGGCCTCGCGGGCCACGATAGCGTCACTACCGCGTCAGTCAGCCAAGCGCGCGCCCCTGACGGACCGCCTCGCGCGCCCGCCGGACGCGATCCTCGGCAGTCACGCGCGGCGCGTCAGGATCGAATTCCTCGAAGAGGTGCAAGTACGTCGCGGAGCACGTCGCGGCGCTGTGGCCCGCCTGCTCGGCGACGTACTTGAGGCTCTTCCCCTCGGCGGCCAGCAGGCTCACGAAGCTGTGACGCAGGTCGTACGGGTTCGCTCCCTCGTATCGGCTCTTCGTCCGACGCCGGCGCACGCCGTCAACCGTGACGTAGCGGGTCTCGCGCTCGAGTCTGCCGATGCCGACCGCCGCCGCAGCGGGCTGCCATACGCGTGTGCGCCAGTTACGCCAGTCGGTCTCGGTCCATGGCGACCCGTCCGCGCGTGAGAAGACGTACCGGCGCCGTCCCGAGTGCCCGGTCGCGAGCCGCCATTGCGCGAGGTCGCTCGCCAGCGGCCGGAGCAGTCGGACGACGCGGCTCTCGTGCGTCTTAGAGGAGTCGTGCACCCGCAACGTCTTCTCTCCGATGTCGCTGAACTCCAGCGGCCAAAGCTCGCTGAATGTCCGCAGACCGCCGTAGGCGATCACGGAGACGATCGTGGCGTCACGCACGCCCACGTGCGGGCGCGCAGTAAGGAGATGAGCGCGTAGATCCTCGACCACTTCGGGCGCGATGGGAACGACCTTTCGGGCGCGGCGCTGCCGTGGCTTCCGCACGTCGCGCGCGGGATTGTGCTGGATCCGTTCCTCATCGACGGCGAACGAGAGGACGCTCTGCAGCATCGTGAATGCCTTCAGGATCGTGGGATCGTTCACGCCTGCGGCGTGCAGGTCGGCGCGCAGTCGCGTGAGCATCTTCGGCTTGAGCTCGCGGAGTTCACGGCCCCCGATACGGGGCTGTAGGTGCTTACCCCAGACCACCTTGTACGCCTCGCGGGTCTTCTTTGCGAGGTTGGGGACGGCGTAAAGCCGCCAGTAGTCCTCCACGAACTTGGCCAGCGTGATGTCGGGCTCCGGCGGCGCCGCTTCGCCCAGCTGCTTCCGCCGCTCGAGCCAGGTGTCGTAGGCGTCAGCGTCGCGTTTGTAGTCAAACGTGCGACCGACTCGCCGGCCGCCGAGGACCTTGCGGACTTCCCACTTGCCGTTGGGCTTTCTCCTGACGCTCACCTCATGCCTTCCCCCGCGTCGCGCTCGATCTCATCCAAGCGCGAGACGCTACCGGTTGACCCCGAGCGCGTCGACGTTCGCCGGTGCCGTGGCGGCGCAGGTTCGCGGTGGGTGGGCAGCATCGGATCAGCGAATGCCAGCTGATCGACGTCGTTGAGACAGAACTTCAGTCGACCGGCGACCCTGTAGGCGCGTAGCTGGCCGCGACGGGCCATCCGTCGCACCGTTTCGGCGTGTAAGCCGAGCAACTGCGCCACGTCGTCGGGCGAGAGACTCGGGTAGTCGCCAGGGTCACGCGCGTGAGCTGCCATGCGCGATCTCCTTCGTTCCCAGCAAATCGTCGTGCGCTTCGGCCTGGCTCGCGCACAGCTCCAGGCGGCGCATGGCCGTGAGGCGTGGGCCGGCACGCAGCGCAAGCACGCCCGCGTCCTCGTGGCTGCCCGTCTGCGGTCGACTAGTTGCTGCGCGCGTCTGCGCACGCGTTCGCTCGAGGCGCAACAATGCCGCGGTTCGACGACTTGCGATCGGCCAGCACGATGACCTGCGGGGATACGAGCTCATGGCAAAAGTGCGGAAAGTGCGGCATCGGGTAGGTACTCGGATTCGCACCTCAAGCCTCCGTGGACCGCATCTCTCGTCTACTCCCCTGCTACGTCGGGCCGGCGCCCCCAAGAGTCAGGCTCGAGCTGGCCTCGCCGACCGCGCGGGCGCCCGGCCGCGGCATCGGAAGCCGCGGGAGTCGGCACACTTGTCGAGTTCCCGCTGCCGCCCCGATCCGTTGACCAGCTTCGTCACCCGTCCCCGCCGCTATCTGGTCCGCCGCGAGCCGCCCAGCGAGGAGGAGCTGCGCCGTCGCGGAGGCCCCGGGCCGGCGGGGACGTCGGCGGAGGTCGTGCGGGCCTACGCGGAAATGCCCGACGGGTCACGCCGCGCCGTCGCCCATCATGTCCTGCACAGCCCGACCGGCTTCGAGTTCGGCTACGTGGGTTCGGGCCCGGCCGAGCTGGCCCGCTGCCTGCTCATCGATTGGTTCGACGCGCACGATCACGCCGAGGACCCGCAGTTGAGGCTTCCAGCCGACTACCACGAGTTTGCCGCCTCCTTCGTGGCCACCGTCTCGCGCTCGCAGCCCGAATGGACGATTACGGCCGCCGAGATTCAGGGCTGGGTGCGCACCCAGCTCGGAGAGCCCGCTACCTAGCGACACGCCCGCACCTACCGCGAAGGCGGCCTGGCTCGCACTTCGCGGACAAATGTGGTGTCCGGACACGCGTGCCCTCCGCGAAACCAGGAACGATTCGGCCGGCGGCGTGGACGACTGAGCCTCATGGTGCGCCAGCCACGCATCGATCCGCCGAGCCTGCCGGTCGTGCCTCCCAGCAGTAGCGTCGACGCGGGTGCGATTGAGTCGTCACGCTGCCTCGATTCGCGCAGAGGAGCAGTCGCCCAGCCACGCAGGACATCCGCGCGCACCGCGTTCGAGCTCAGGGACGACGTCGACGGCCCCGGGAGCGGCGCAGTGCCGTCGGCGCCGGTAAGTGCCGGCCGGGCAGCGGTTCGAAAGGGCGCGGGCGGGCCCGCTCCCACGTGTCGTCCCAGCGGTCGCGCTCGACCTTGGCCAGCTCCGGCGTCGCTAGCAGCCATCCGCGCTCGTCGCCGAGGGCGCGCTTGGCGTCGCCGCGGTGGGCGAGCAGCGGGAAGTTCGTCACCGCCGCAAGGGTCCCGTCGCGGACGAGCGCGTTGGTCTTCAGCGCCCCGAGGTAGGCGACGTCGAGCGTCCGGGGGAAGTCGTGATGCAGGCGTCGGAGGCGCTCGTGGGCATCATGGTCAACGCCGGGGGCGGGGTCGCGGCCGACGCCGTATCCGAGGCGTACACGGAGCCCCCGGCCGAGCACGCGGCGCAGGGCGCGTGCCATGTCGTCGTCAAGCACCGCGCCGGTGATGCGTGGGGAGACGATGATCAGCTGTTTCCTGGCGCTGCGCAGCGCGACGTCGACCAGCGGCGGGTGCTCGTAGCACTCGACGCTGCGCACGGGGAGCGCACGCAGGCGCCGGCGCGCCTCGGCGAGCGCCGTGGTGGTATCGCCGTCGTCGGGCGGCGCCGCTTCGGCGGCCTCGAGCCGAGCGCGGATCTGGTCGCGCGCCTCGCGCTCGGCGCTCTCGTCGTACAGCGGGCGGGCGGCCTCCGGTAGGAGTGCGGGGTGGCGCGTGCGGCTGCGAACTCCCCGCGCAATCCCGATGCGATCGAGCAGACGGGCCTGGGCGAAGCGCTGCTCGTGCTCGGCGCTGATGTCCCCGTCGACGGCGAAGGCCACCCGTAGCTCGCTGCCGTGCACCGCACGAAATAGCAGTGCCGTCGCCTCCCGGAACACGCGCTCCCGGCGGATCACCTCCTTAATCGCCAGGAGGTCGACCTCGCGATCGCGCCGACTGCCGAACGTGCGGACGAGGCGTTCGACCTCGCTGCGGTGGTGGTGTAGCTCGAGCTCATCTGGCCGCGAGGTCGGGTGAGGCGGGATCTCCCGCGCGCCGATCGCCGCGAGCTGGCTCGGCTCGAGCGGCAGTGCCAGGAGCGTCGGACGGCGCAGCAGGCCGTCGAACTCGAACGTGACCATTCGCTCCTCGCTGCGCTCCTGCACCGCCGCCGCCTCGACCGCGATGCCCTTCTCGGTCAGCGCGACCTGCTCGTCGCCCACCGACACGAGCCAGTCCTCGGCGAGCATCCCGCCTACGGCGCCGTCGAGCACGACGTCATCGAGCCCGAGGAGCATCATGATGTCCTCGCGGCGATCGACGCCGGCGCAAACCGCGCGGAGAATGAACTCGTCGATCGGCGAGATCGGCTTGCGGGCCAGCAGCTCGCATCGCGTGCGTAGCCGCCAGTAGGGCAGGCCGACATCCGCGTAGGCGATGAGCTCAAAGTCCGGGCGGTGGGCGAACTGGGCGGCGACGTCGGCGGCGCTCACTCGGCCCTCGCTGGTTCGATGCAGCACTCGTCGGTCGAGACCTCGATGTGGTCGATGACCCGTCGCATCGCCTGAGCGCGCGGGGCGTCACGCGCGAACGCGTGGTCCCCGACGATCACGAGGAGGTCGCGGGCCCGAGACAGCGCGACGTTCAGCCGCGGCTTCTCGCGCAGGAAGCCGACATCGCCACGGGCATTGGAACGAGTCATCGAATAGAGCACCACATCGGCCTGGCGGCCTTGGTAAGCGTCGACGGTCTGGCACTCGACATCAAGCGCCGCCCACCCCGGAATCTCTGCCTCCAGCCGCCGCTTGAGTACGTCGCGCTGGGCGCCGTAGCCCGCGAGGACAGCCACCTTCAGGCGCCGGCGGGCGGCGGAGGCCAGGGCGTTGGCCTCGCCCAGGAACGTCCGGATCACGCGCGCCTCGAGGTCATTAGCGAAGCTGAGCCCATACCGGCGCTCGGCGCGGCCCTGGAGAGGTGAGGTCGTCAGCCAGGTGACCGGCCGGGGGGCCAGCTCGTCCAGAATGGTCAGCGGATCCCGGGGCTCGGAGGTCAGCGTCTTGTCGTAGAAGCAGTAGCTCACGAGACGCCCGATCGCCGGGTTCATCCGGTGCTGATGGGTGAGCGGGACGACGTTGTCAGCGGGCAGCTCGCGGGCGAGCCGGGCGAACAGCGGGGTGATCACGTCGTCGCGCTGCAGGCCGTGCTGCTCGAGGAGCGCCGGGCGGCTCACGGCCTCGTCGACGTACGGCGGCAGCTGGCGTTCGTCTCCGACCATCACAATTGACTTCGAGAGCGCCATCGGGATGAGCAGCTCAGTGGCGGTCGCCCGGGAGGCCTCGTCGATGATGCAGAGATCGAACGGCACGCCGTCGGCGCCGCGGATGCCGCCGAGGCCGACACAGGTGGCAGCGATGACCTGCGAGCGCAGCAGCGCTGCGGCCTGGAATGCCGGGCCCATCCCGAACCGAGCATGCCACTCGGCCAGAAGGCCGATCAGCCGTTCGCAGCGCTGGGCCGAATCGCGGTCGTCGGGCAGCAAGGCGGCGGCGTCACGCCTGAGCTGCTCGGCGGACAGCTCAGCAAGCCGCGCGCCGGCTGCCACGCGCCCGAGCTCGACGAGACGAGCGAGTTCGTCGCGCCCGCCGGCCTCGGCGGTGCGGATTGCCTCCCTGACCTCCTCGATCTCGGCGGCGCGCTCGCGCAGGAGCGTCGGGGCAGTCGCCGTTGGCGCCGCGCTCCGCGCCGCGGCGCGGAGCTGCTCGACCTGCTGCTCGGCCTCGGCGAGACGCAGGCGCAGGGCGCCAGCACGATCCAGATGGGCCGCGAGCTCACGCAGGCGCATGGCTCCTTCCACATCGGCCACGATCTCCGCGCCGCCGGCCCAGCGGCGGAGCCACGCGTTGCCCATCTGGATGACCTCGTTCTTCCAGTCGCCGAGGCTGCGCTCCAACAGCAAGTTGGTAACAGCCGGATCGACGCGCTCGTCGTCGGTGCGCGCGACGCGCAGGAGCCGGATCGACGGGTCGCGCCGGTGCACCTCCGCCAGCGCATTGTCGAGCGCCGCGTGCCCCTGCGAGGCAAGGAGGATGCGCGTGTCCGGGTCGCGCCGCAGTGCCTGAAGCACGAGCTCGGCAATGAAGGTCGTCTTGCCGGTCCCCGGCGGGCCCTGGACGAGCATGAGATCGTCGGAACCGAGCGCGCGCTCGACGGCGCGCTGCTTTGGGACATCGAGGCCGGGCATGAAAGTCAATCCCAGGATCGGCCGAGGGACGCGGACCTTCTCCGGATCAGTCAGCAACTCGGCGAGGTCCGGCCGGCGCGCGCGGCCGTACTGCACCGCATCGAGGCTGCGCTGCTGGCGCTCGATCGCGGTCGTGCCGGCGCGGGTGTCAACACGCAACTGCCCGGTCGGAAGCACATCGCGGCCGCTGCCGAACACCGCTCGAAGCACCACGCCGAGCCGGTCGACGCTGACGACGTCGCCCACGAACCCGCGGTCGTCGTCGGACGGCGCCGTCCGCCGCTGGCCGAGCAGGTCGGAGCGCCCCGGCTTCGAGAGCTCGAACGCCACGCCGTGCCGCGTCACCCGGGCCCCCCGGTAGGGCAGCGGATCCTCGCGCGCGATCTCCAGCGAGCGCAGCAGGCTGAGCAGCGTGCGCCAGACCATCAGCGGCCGTGCCCGCCGCTGGCGCCGCTCGTCCG
>JBOGYU010000161.1:0-9453 GCA_050696935.1 Solirubrobacteraceae bacterium
ACTTCTGCCCGCCTACGAGCCAGCGGGGCTCGCTTGAGCCGGATGCTCGGAAACGGGCACGTCCGGTTCTGAGGGGGGCCGGACGCAGCAATGCGTCCGGCCTACCCGTCCAGCGCGACAGCCCGAACGCATCGCTGCCGCGCTACTGCTTCTGCCTACGAAGCGGTCGCCTCGCGAACTCGCCGGCTTCCTTTTGGGCCCGCCGCCGCCGCGCCATGACCTGATCGCCACCGATAGCGATCCGGACCCCTCGGACCCGGGCCGGGCCACCGGCGTCTCGTCCGCGTCGCCACGGAATTGTTTGCCCGAACGGACGTTGACCTCGGCTCCGGGCAGCGGTACGGATAGTCGTTCCGGCGGACCCCTGCCGGGCCACAGCCGAGGAAAGGAGCCGCGGTGGCGAACGACCGCTTTCCATCCGACGAGCTGGACGAGTTGCGGGAGACCTCCGAGGCGGCGGCCGCGCTCGCGCGCGACCCCGATGCCTTCGGCGCCGCCTACGAGGCGTTTTTGAAGAGCGACGCCGACCGCTTTCGGGCGGCGCTCGAGCGACTGGGGCTCGAGGACCGCTGCCCGGTCATCTGCCGATTCTTCTGCCGCAAGCACTGCGCGACGCTGTGCCGGCGGTTCTGTCCCGACCAGCCGCCGGAGCCCCCGCCGCCGGAGGAGATTCGCCAGTTCGCGCTCGCGCTCGCCGAGCTGTCGCGCGACGAGGCGGCGCTCAAGCGCCTGTTCGACATCCTCGACGCCGGCGACGTCGGCCGATGGCAGGACGAGATCAAGCGGCTCGAGCTGGGGCGCTTTTGCTTCCAGCTCTGCCACGTGCTGTGCAGCATCCGTTGCCGGCGGCGCTGCTTCGAGCTGTGCCCGCCGCGGCCGCTGATCACGAACGTCGGCTCGATCCCGACGCCGTCGCAGGTCAGCGCGCAGGGGCTGGGTAACGGGGAGGGTGTCCCGCCGGCCAACGTGGCGGCCCCCGACCCGCCCGTCGGCCGCGGCGACCACCCGTTCGCCGGCACGCCGACCGTAAAGGGCATCTTCAACATGCCGGCGGCGGTCCAGTACATGGTCGAGGTCGCCGATAACCCGGGCGGCCCATACAACCCGATCGCCGTGCCGGTGGTCGGGCGCAACTACCTGCCCACCCCGCCGTGGGTGGTGAGCGTCACGCGCAATCCGACTGGGGCGCCGGATCCCGGCTGGTTCAACGTGGCGGACATCGCCGACTCCGACGGAGGGCCGACCACCGTGGGCGAGAAGCGCCTGCTCGACTGGCCCACGGGTGCGCTGTCCGACGGCATCTATTACCTGCGCCTGCGCCTGCGCGACGGCGGCGGTAACGAGCGTACGAGCAGCCCCCAGGTGGCACAGGTCGACAACACGCCACCCACGCTGCCGTTGATCACGCTCGAGCTGCGCACGGCGACGGGTGAGCTCAGGGAGCTCAAATGCGACCGGGTGCGCCGCGGCGACGGGCTCATCCGGGTGACCGTGCAGGCCTCGGACGTCAACTTCAGCCGGCTCGACGTCGCCGCCCAGGGCAATTCGAGCCTGTCGGTCCCCGTGGTCGGCGTGCCCGAGGGCTCGCCGCCCGGCACGCTGCCCGTGCCGCTGTCGAAGACGTACAACGGCAATCTTGCCGACCAGGGATACCCCGTCCCGACCTCCTTCCTGTGGGACCCGTGGAGCGACCCGCGGATCCGCCCCTGCTGCTACGTGGTACGGATCGACATCTGGGACCGCGCGCTCTCGAGCAACGTGTGGGCCGGCGGCCACGGCCGGTCCGGATGGGAGGCGATCGAGATCGGGCTGTAAAGAGCGGGCGCGACGACGAGGTCGGACGGCGGTGGTCGGCGCTGGTGGCGCGCCGCGGTCGTCGTGCGCATGGTCGCCAGTCGGTGACGGGAGTCAGTCCGCGGGCGGCGCCAGCGCCACTCGACGGCGGAACCGGCGATTACGGATGCGAGCGACGCGGGCCGGCGGTGAAGCGGCCGACCAGACCGCTACTCGCGCAAAACCCATGCTCGGCGTCGTTGGCGCTCCTCGTGTAAGAGGCCGCGGGCGGCCCATACAGGGACGCGTCGAGACCGCTGCCCTCGTCGAGAAAGAGCAGTCTCGATCCGCGCTCCTGCTCATCGTCCAGGGGAGCGGTGGGCGGCAGGTCGTCGACCCCCCGAGTTCCGGCACCCTGCATCACGCCGTCAGCCGCAGGCTCGCGAAGGCGCTGCTCGGCCTTAAGGGGCCGCTGGTTGCACTGCAGTCTCGAGCGTCTGCTGCCAGGACCGGCGCCCCAACGCCAGTTAACGGAACTCGCCCGCGGGGCGTATGGTCGGCTCGCTTCTCGATACCGCAAAGGACCACCCCATGAAGCTTCGTCGTCCGCCTCGTGAGAATCCAACCGGCTACGTGGGCGACCACGCCGCCAACAAGCTGAGTCGTGTCCGTCCGCTCGCCCACGACGATGACGAAAGGCCGCGGCGCGAAGACAGGGATTACGGACACACGATCTTCACGCGGCCACCCGTGCCGCTGCCCCCGTTTCCTCAGGGTCGGCAGGAAGCGGCAGGGCCGCTAGATCATTGCGAGCCGCCGGGGCGGTCGCTCGGCCTGGCGGCGCCTTCGCGTCGCGCTGCTCAGAGCACGCGGGAATCGGCGGGGCACATCGTGCGTGGTTGACCGCGCGAGCGACGCCCATAGAGACCGTCCAGTCCGTGCTGCGGTCATGCCAGTGACCATTGCGCGTCGGCGGGACGGACGGACCGACGCGCTTGTGCTCTCGCCTGGATGCGATCGTCGCCTGTGAATCCGTCGAGGCGCCCGCTCAGGACGACGAGCGGGCGTCTCAGACGACCTTCGGCGGACGCCCGCGTACGACGACACGCGGTCGTCTGCACCGGCGCCGACCTTACGCCCGCGTTTCGCGCGAAGCAGCAGTCGGTTGCGGGACGTGCCTCCACTGGCGCTGCTCGACTGCAGCGGCCGTCAGGGGTTGGTTCACGGCTCCTTGGCGGCGTGCTGAGCGGTTGCCCGAGCGGCAGTGCGAATCTTCATTGCTCTGGCCCGCTTCGGCTCCGCACGCCGGGAACGTCGGACTGCGCTATACGGAACCGCGGGACGCGCGCGGCATCGCGTCCCGCGCAGATCAACGGGCTGAACCGCGCGACGACGGCGGCAGACCGCGCGAGCTGAGCCACTGCACGAACTCGTCGACCGCCTGCTGCAGCGAGGCGTGCACTTGGTAGAGGTGCCCGGTGTTCGTGATCGTGTACTGCGACACGTCGCAGCGGCAATTGGCCTTGTAGTAGTGGAAGTCCGCGCGAGCCTTCTCCGGCGGTGCGGTCGTGTCGTGGTCGCCGGCGGCCAGCAGGACCGGCGTTCCGGGGCCGATTTGCGAGATTGCGACGTCGTTTTCGGCGAGTTTGGCCGCCAGATCGGTGATCTCGCCGTACGGCGACGGGATGAACGGCGGTGTGCACGCTATGTCGGCCACGGACTGGACCGCGCCCGGGGGGTAGACGTTGAACGACTCGCAGTCCGAGCGCTGGTGGAAGAAGTCGAAGTAGTCGGGGTGGTCGGGGTTGGGGTCGAAGCCGCCGCCCTGCGAGCTCTGGTCCGACGGCGCCTTGAACCCGTCGGTGGTCGCGAAGATGCTGGTCTGGATCATCGCGGCGACATCGTGGTAGGTGCCGGGGTATCCGGCGACGATCCAGCCGCCTGCGCTGTGGCCCAGGATCGCGACCGTCGGGTTGCGCATCCCGCCGGGCGTCGCCGCTGCGCAGTTGTCGGTCGCGCTCGTGGAGTAGCCGCCGCTCTTCACGTCCTGCACGACCTGGTGCAGCATCCGGCGCTGCTCGCGCGTGGTGAGCGTCTCGCCACCGCCGGGCATGTCGAAGTAGCTGCTGCGGGCATAGCCGAGGCGGTCGTAGGAGTACACGACGTAGCCGGCGGTCGCCAGCGCGCGAGCTGTGGACCACGTGGGCGAGAAGTCCCAGTTGGCCGTGGACGAGGCGATGCCGTGGACGAGTACGATCGCGGGCGTCGAGGATGTCGCTGTCGGCGTCATGTACCGCTTGCCGTAGAGGGTCCGCGGGAGGCCGAGCGGGTCGGTAACCGGGAAGCAGACCGTCGCGGTCTGCAGCCGTGGATCGATCTTCATCTTCGGCTCGGCGGCGCTGACCGGACCGACGAGGCAGAGGGTGGCTGCGGCGACGCCGACCGCGGCCAGGACGAATCGAAGCCAGTTGCGCATGGCGGCCGCAGGCTACCCGCCAGCGCCTCCTCTCTACCGGAGGTCGCCGCGCGGCTACTTGCAGGACTACAACGCCCAAGCCGTCGCCACCGCCGAGCAAATCCTCATCGTTGAGGAAGCACCAACGACAGCGGCGATGTGACCCTGCTCGAACCGATGACTCCGACCGCCTCCGCGAGCTGCACGCCGCTGGCGCCGCGGGCCAAGCGGAAACCGTGCTGGCGGACGCCCGGCTACTCGAATGGAGGCATATCGAAGCGCTCGCCAGCGACGGCGACCGCCGGCCGGTCCCGCCGCACGCCGATCGCATCAAGCCGCGGCCCGGCCGTTTCGGTGGCATCTACCGAGTGGATGCGCAACGTCCGGCCCAGCAAGCACGACAGCGCGCTGTTCGCCTGCCGCCAAGCGATGATCGAGCCGGTGTTCGGCGTCCCCAAACAAACCGCCCGCCGACCGCTTTCCAACGCGGAGGACGAGTCGCCTGCCGCTTGGAACGGCGGCTGATGGCGGCCACCCACAAGTTCCACACAACTACCTGTCGCATGTTCGGCCAACCGGACGTTGGCGTGCGCGGTGCCGGCGCTGGCGCGGCCGACGCTGTAGGCGGAGTCCGGTTAGGTGGTGGCGGCGTGGCGACGGGCGCTGGCTCGCACGTCGAGCCGCCCAACCCGATCGTCGGAGCCGGCGTCGGGCGGGCTATCGCCATGGAGGACCGACAGCGAGTAGTTGCAGGCCGCCACGCGCTCGACGGTGCTGCTCATCGCGCAACGCAGCAGTCCGCGCGGTAGTCGGCTCCGCTGATCGCGTCGCGTGGACAGTCGTAGTTGAGCTGTCTCACAAGTGCCAACGGCCCGGCCCGGCGGTTGTCGGCGTGCGGGGGCCGGATCCGGTCCAGGTGGGGGACGGTGCCGTCGAGGGGGCTACACCGCGGGGCGTCAGGTCGCTGACAACGGAGCATCGGCGGCCGCGGCCGGGAGGCCTTGAGTTAGGGTCCACAACTCCAAAGTCCCGGTCAGGCAGGGGTGTCCGGCCGCGACGCATTTCCTGGGGGAGGAGCTTATATGCGTACCTTTACGTCGCTGTTGGCGACGGTCGTGGCGGTCAGCGTGGTCATCGGGAGCATTCCGGCCGCCGCGAGCGCAGCAGATCGCATCGATGTCGTCGCGCACCGCGGCGCCTCCGGCGACGCGCCGGAGAACACGCTGGCCGCGATCCGCGAGGCAGCGCGCCAGGAGGCGGACTGGGCGGAGATCGACGTCGTGATGAGCAAGGACGGGGTGCCCGTCCTGCTTCACGACACAAACCTGGCCCGTACGACCGATGTCGAGGAGAAATTCCCCGACCGTGCTCCGTGGTTGGTCGAGGACTTCACGGTGGCCGAGCTCAAGCTACTCGATGCCGGGTCATGGTTCGACGAGCGCTTCGCCGGCGAGCCGATTCCGACGTTCCGGGAGGCCTTGCTCGCGCTGGACGAGTACGACATCGGGCTGTGGCTCGAGATCAAGAGCCCCGAACGCTATCCCGGGGTCGAGGCCGCGATGGCTGAGGTCCTGCGGACGACCGCGGGGGGTTGGCTGACCGCGCCCGATCGCGCCGAGTTCTTCAAGGCGACGTCGTTCAACTTCGACAGCCTGCGCACCTTCGCGGAGGAGATCGACTACGCGGTTCCCGTCGGCGGCATCGCAAGCACCGTCGCGGACGACGCCACGCTGCGCGAGCTCGCGACGTGGATGGAGTACTACATCGTCGACCACCTGCGGCTGCGGGAGGGCGACATCGCGCGGATCGACGCAGCGGGCCTGAAGGCGGCAGCGGTCTGGACGGTCAACGACCCGCTGGCGATCGCGGACCTCGCCGAGGCCGGCGCCGATGCGGTGATCGGCAACTACCCGGAGTCCGCGCGGCGGGTGCTGATGGGTAGCGACCCATTCCCGTCCCGCGACTCCGTGGTGGTCGACGAGCTGGTCAACGATGTCCCGGGCGACGACGTGCAGCCTGAGAACGGCGAGTACGTCGTGCTGCGCAACGTGTGGAGCAAGCCGGTCGACGTCGGCGGCTGGTATATGCGCGATGCCGCCTACAACCTGCTCCCGATCGCTGAGGGCTACGTGATCCCCGCTGGCGGAACGCTGCGCGTGTACGTCGGCCCGGGCACCAACACGTCGGACCGCTACTACATCGGCCGCTCGTCCTCGGTGCTCAACAACGGTGGCGACAGCATCGCGCTGCACCGGCCCGACCACTCGATCGTCGACATCACAAGCAACGACCTGACGCCCTGACGACGCCGTCGAGCGCCGGCGGCGGCCTCCGCAAGGACCGGCTGCCGCCCGGCGCCGCGCGGCGAGCCGCGTGAGCCTCACGCCCGCTCGGCAGCCCGCCCACGCGCGCGCACAGGTCATCTGCGCGTTACGGACGTCCAGCGCCGGGCCCGGCCCGCTCATGACCGCTTCCGGGGCCGTCAGAGACAACGAATTTGACCCCACGCCAGACGCGAAACAAGGCTCGGGCGCCAAGACAGGCAACATCGGCGTTACGGGCGACGCCCCGATCATCACCCGTTCAAACCCGGGAGGGAGTGCGACTGCGCTCGAAGAGCTCGGACTGACACACGGCGGACGTTCGCCCGCGCCGATTTCGCCCTGTTGCTAATCGCGCAAAGCGACACTCAGGCGGGCGCGCGGCGCGCTTCTCCTGGCAGGTGATTGCGAAAGCGGAGGCCGTGAGAGGGAACGCGGCACGCCTGGCCGGAACGCCCCACGCTCTGCCTATGCAAGACGCCGCGACAGGACGGGCTGGCTGCGCGGATCCTCTTCGTCCGCAGCGGTCGTCTCGCGCGCCTCGCCGGCGACGACCGCATCCAGGCGGAAGGAGTAGCACGCGACGACCGCCGGAGATCCACCTCGTGCTCGCCCGCGTGCGACGCTCACTGGCACGCGCGTGAGGGACAGCTCCTCCGTGCGCGACGCACCCGCCGGCAACTGGCGTCCCTCTCAGTTACCGCGCCTACCATCCGGGCATGGCCCTCCCCACCGTCTGGCAGATTGGCACCGGTGACGCGGCTCGTCCCTATGCGCAGTGGCTGTTCGAGCATCAGGTCGCGGCGGTCGGGCCCGGCTCAGGCGGAGCGTGGCCGCGCACGGACTACGAGTACGCGCCGGGCGTGCGCGGCTTCGCCGGAGAAGCGAAGCCCGGTGATCTCGTGATCGCCCGCCACGGCGTTCGCCTCGCGCTCGGCGTTGGCGTGCTCGGCAAGTATGCGTTCAGCGAGGACCTCGACGATGTCGAAGGGTGGGACCTGTGCCACTACCGGCGCACGCGGTGGGTCGCCACCGAGCCGCACAGGTTCGCCCGCCGGGTGCTTGCAATGGACCGGTTCATCGGCTGCGCCGATCCCGAGGTGCTGGCGTGGGTGGCGGAGCAGGTGGACGGGCGCGATCTGAGCCTTCAGCCACAGACGGGGCTGCCGGACCTCCCCGACCTCGGTCCGCGGCTCGACGTTGACGCGCTGCCCGCTCCCCTCGCCGACGTCGTGCGACGAGCGGAGCGCTGGGCGCGGTATACCTGGGAGGGAGCTTTCGCGGCCGAGCCGGCCGAGGCCGAGCTGCTCTGCCATCTCACGGTGCCGCTGCTGGTCGCCCTCGACTGGCCGCCGGAACAGATCGCGTTGCACTGGGCGCGCACCGGCATTGCGCTATTCGGCGAGCTCCGGCGCGCGCCCGAGGCCTGTCGGCTGCTGATTGAAGGCAAGCGGCTCGGCGACGGGCTTGGTTTTGCGCGCGACCAGGTCGACGGTTATGCGCGCGAGAGGGTTGGACGCCCGGTCGACGTCGCGGTCACCGACGGGCCGCGCGTGCGCCTGTATCGACACGATCAGCCGGACGAGCCGCTGTACGCGAACCTCTACTCGCCGCGAGCCACCGCGGCCGCGCTCTTCGGCGGCCTCCGCTATCGGCCGGACGCTTGAGCGCCGCCCAGCGCGTACGCGATAGCGGCACGCCGAAGCGGGAGCTGGTCGACGTCGAGTTCGACGCGGAGCGAGAGGCCACGGGCATGGCTCCGCGACGTCGGGATATTGTCGGGCGCGGATGAGTTGGCAGTGGCCGCGCAGATGAAGTGGCAGTGGCCGACGCTGACGGCGCTGTGTCGCGGCGGGCGCTGAGCAGCGCAGCGCTAGCACACGAGCTGCGCGACCGCGCGAAGCGAAGCGACGGCGCAGGATTCCGAGCCTCACGGGTTGACTCATGAGGCTCATCGGCCGAGACTGGCGGGCGTGAGCGAGGCTCCGGGAGCGGCCACCTTTCTCACGTCGGCCGCTGCGTATGACCGGCACATCGGACGCTACGGCTCCCAGTTGGCGGCCGCGCTAATCGCGGCGGCCGGTATACGCCCGGGCCAGGGGGTGCTCGACGTGGGCTGCGGGCCGGGGGCGCTGACAAAGGCGCTCGCCGAGCTCGTCGGAGCGGAGCGCGTCGCGGCGGTCGATCCCTCGGAGCCGTTCGCCGCCGCCTGCCGCTCGCGACTGCCTGGGGTGCGGGTCGAGGTGGCCGCGGCGGAGGCGTTGCCCTTCGCCGACGACTCGTTCGATGCCGCGCTGTCCCAGCTTGTGGTGAATTTCATGCGCGACGCTGCCGCCGGCGTGCGCGAGATGCGGCGTGTGACCCGGGCGGGAGGGACCGTGGCCTCGGCGGTCTGGGACTACGCGGACGGGATGACGCTGCTGCGCCGCTTCTGGGACGCCGCCGCGGCGCTCGACCCAGCGGCCGCGGAGCTTGATGAGGGTCGCTCCATGCCGTACTGCCGGCCGGAGGAGCTGGACCGGCTGTGGCGCGCCGCCGAGCTGCGCGAGGTGACGGTCTCCCCGCTCCTCCTCGAGGCGCGCTACAGCGACTTCGCCGACCTGTGGCAACCGCTCGAGGCCGGCCCGGGACCCTCGGGAGCCTACGTCGTCTCGCTGCGCGCCGATGATCGCGCCCGGCTGCGGGACGAGCTTCGCCGCCGGCTCGAGGTCGGGGACGGGCCGTTCGAGCTCGCGGCCCGGGCTTGGTGCGTGGTCGGACGCGTCCCCTGAGAGCCGAGCGCTGCCCGGAGCGGCCTGGTCGGTCACCGTGGCGGATCGGCTGCGAGCCGCGCGGCGACGGCGGTTCGTGGGCCGTGCGGCGGAGCTGGGGCTGTTTCGCGGTGCGCTCGAGGTGGCTTTGGCC
>JBOGYU010000162.1:0-9424 GCA_050696935.1 Solirubrobacteraceae bacterium
CGCCGACGCCGGCGGCCACGCCCGCCGCCCGGCCGGGGCTGCGGCTGCGGCGGATCGGGACGTTCGACGCTCCCGTGTATGTGACCGCCCCGCCCGGCGACCGGCGCCGGATCTTCGTGGTCGAGCAGGGCGGCCAGGTGCGGATCGTGCGCGGCGGCCGCACGCTGCGGCGGCCGTTCCTGGACATCTCGGGCCGCGTCCGGTCCGGCGGCGAGCGGGGGCTGCTCTCGCTCGCCTTCGCCCCGGACTACGACCGCAGCGGCCGCTTCTACGTCTATTACACCGGCCTGAGCGGGCACACCCGGGTGGTCGAGTACCGACGCGCGAGCCGCAACCGCGCGGACCACGGCTCGGCGCGGCTGGTGCTCTTCCAGGCGCAGCCGGAGCCCAACCACAACGGCGGCTTGCTGCTCTTCGGCCCCGACGACCTGCTGTACGGCGGGCTCGGCGACGGCGGCGGGGGCGGCGACCGGCACGGCGCGCGCGGCAACGCGCAGGACCTCGGCACGCTGCTCGGGAAGATCCTGCGGATCGACCCGCGCGCGCAGGGCGGCCGCCGCTACCGCGTCCCGCGGGCGAACCCGTTCGCGAACCGGACGGGCGCGCGCGGCGAGATCTTCGCGTACGGCCTGCGCAACCCGTGGCGCTTCGCCTTCCACCCGCGCACCGGAGACCTGATCGTCGGCGACGTCGGGCAGAGCGCGGTCGAGGAGATCACGATCGTGCGCCGCAAGGGGGCCAACCTCGGCTGGCGGCCGTTCGAAGGGCGCCGCCGGTACACGGCCGGCGAGTCGGCTCCCGGCCACGTGCGCCCCGCGATCCAGCGCTTGCACTCCGGCGGCAACTGCTCGATCACCGGCGGCGTGGTGGTCCGCGACCCGGTCCTGGGCGCGCTGAACGGGCGCTACGTGTTCGGCGACTTCTGCCGCGGCCGGATCGAGTCCGCCCGCCTGCGCGGCGCCCGCGCGCGCGACGTGCGGGCGACCCGCCTGCGAGTCGACCAGCTGTCCTCGTTCGGCGAGGACGGGCGCGGCCGCGTGTACGCCACGTCGCTGGCCGGGCCGGTGTACCGGCTCGTGCCGCGCTGAGGTGCCGGACCTCGCCGAGCACGACATCGCGCTGGTGCGCGCAGCGAACCCAGGCCCGCTGTCGCTCTCGGGCACGAACACGTGGGTGCTCGGCCGCGACCCCGCCTGGGTGATCGACCCCGGGCCGGCGCTCCCCGAGCACCTCGACGCGGTCGCCGCCGAGGTGGCCGCGCGTGGCGGGGCCGGCGGGATCGCGGTCACCCACCACCATTCGGATCACGTCGAGGGGCTGGACGGGCTGCGGGAGCGGCTGGGCGGCGTGCCGGTCGGACACGGGCCGCTGCGCGCCCTCCCGTTCCCCGGGCACTCCGACGACCACGTGGTGTTCGTCGCCGGCCGCGCCGCCTTCACCGGCGACGCGGTGCTCGGCGAGGGCAGCGTGTTCGTGCAGAGCGCCCTCGCGGCGTACCTCGACGGCCTGCGCCGGCTGCGCGCGCTCGACCTCGCGGTGCTCTGCCCGGGCCACGGGCCGCCGGTGTGGGACCCCCGCGCAAAGCTCGACGAGTACCTCGAGCACCGGCTCGACCGCGAGCGGCGCCTGCTCGCCGCGCTCGACCGCGGGCTCCGCACCGAGGACGAGCTGCTCGCCGCGGCGTGGGACGACGCGCCGCCGCAGCTGCGTCCCGTCGCGGCGCTGACGCTCAGGGCACACCTGGAGAAGCTGCGCGAGGAGGGGCGGCTACCGGCGGCTTGAGACTTCGCAGCTCTGGCGCTATCTTCCCAAACATCCGATCTTTCTGCCCCATTCAGGGGGTTCACACCAGGCAGAGGGACGATGAGACGTCAAGTAGTGGGATGAATCGGGAGGCGGAGATGCGCGGCAGACGATGGTTGGCGGCGGCGGGGATGGCGATGGTCATGGCGGTCCTGGGCGCCCAGCCCGCCCAGGCGCAGCTCCAGCATCCGCGCCAGGAGTGGCTGCGCAACTCCACCGCGGGGCTGTTCCTGCACTGGGGCATGTTCACGGCGCCCCGCCACTACGACTGCCAGGAGTGGGAGCAGGCCGTCACCGGCGGCGGCTGGACGCCCGACTACTGGATCGAGGAGGCCCAGAAGCTCCACGCGAGCTACGTGGTGCTGACCACGTTCCACAGCCGCCTCGGCTACGCGCGGCCGTGGCCGTCGAGGATCCCCGGCAGCTGCGCCACCGAGCGCGACTTCCTCGGCGAGCTGATCGCCGCCGGCGAGCGCGAGGGCGTGAAGGTGCTCCTCTACATGACCGACGACCCGCAGTGGCACGACGAGCAGGGGATCGAGACGCTCGACTCGGAGGCGTACTCCGCCTACAAGGGCAAGGAGGTCGACCTCACCACCCGCGACGGCTTCGGCGAGTACAGCTACGACCTCTTCTTCGAGGTCATGGAGAGCTACCCCGGCCTCGCCGGCTTCTGGATCGACAACGACAACGCCTACTGGGAGCGCAACGACCTCTACGAGCAGATCCGCGAGCGGCGGCCGTCCTGGCTGTTGAGCAACAACAACGAGGACACGCCGATCATGGACACGGTCAGCAACGAGCAGAAGACCGGCATGGACCCGTACTACGCGTATCCGGAGGCGGTCTTCACCCCGATGCCGCGGCTGACGGAGGCCGACTACAAGCTGCCGACGACGGGCGCCTGGTGGTACGACGGCCGCGACCACGACGTCGACTTCCGGCTGAGCGTCGGCCGCTACATCACGAACGCCGGCTCCTCCATCAAGTCGCTGATGGCCGAGACCGCGATGGTCAACGGGAGGTTCCCGCCCCAGCAGGAGGCGTTCAACGACTTCATGGCGGAGTACCTGCCGCCGATCTGGGAGTCGATCCACGGCACCGAGGGCGGCGGCTACATGTACGGGGGCATGCAGCCCGGCCGGTGGAACGACGGGTCCTACGGCGTGATCACGGTCGAGAAGGGCAACGACAGGCGCCAGTTCGTCCACGTGACGACGAGGCCTACGTCCGACGACTTCGTGCGCATCCGCGACAACGGCTACCGCGTGACCCGCGTCACCGAGGTGCGCACCGGCGAGGAGATGGTGTTCGACCAGTCCGGCGGTCATCTCACGATCCTCGGCATCGAGGACTGGGACGAGTACGACACCGTGTTCGAGGTCAGGACGGCCGGCCGGCAGCTCTTCCACGACCAGGAGACGATCGAGGCGACCGCGAGCGCGGAGACCGGGAGCGGCCCCGCCAGCAACCTCGCCGACGGCAGCTTCCTGGGCTACTGGGACGCCGACCGCACGGTCCCGTCGACGATCGAGCTCGACCTCGGCGACCGCAAGCCGGCCGCCTACCTGGCGATCAACCAGCGCGAGTGGTCGCCGACCTACGACCGCGAGACGTTCGGCCGGCCGGAGACCTCCTCGCGCATCAGGGACTACCGCGTCTCCGTGAGCGACGACGGCGAGAGCTGGGAGGTCGTCCGGACGGGAGCGCTGCCGAGCGCACGCGGCGTGCAGTTCATCGACCTCGGCGAGCAGCTCACGCGCCACATCCGGCTCGAGATCCTGAGCACGTGGGGCTCTCCCCACGCGCCCAACGAGTTCGAGAAGGTCGCGATCGACGAGCTGTTCGTCGCGCGCCGCTACGTGGAGGGCCTCGGCGACGGGCTCGCGTACGAGGCGGAGGCGCGCGAGAACACGCTCGCCGGCGGCGCGCGCAGGGCCCGGTGCGGCGCCTGCTCGGGCGGCGCGCGGGTCGACCTCGGCGACGGCTCCCTGGCCTACACGGACGTGCAGGTGCCGGAGGACGGCGACCGCCGGCTGGCGATCCACTACACCGGCAGCGGATCGTTCGGCGTGAGCGTCAACGGGGCCCCGGCGATCGACGTGCCGGCCGCAGCGCAGAGCACCGACGTCCCCGAGCGCACGGCGATCGCCGTACCGCTGCGCGCCGGCGCCAACCGGATCGAGTTCACCGGCGACGGGTCCGTGGGCCTCGACAGGATCGCGGTGAGCGCGATTCCCGACGAGCCGCCGGCGACCTCGCTCACCGTCGACCCGGAGGCGGTCGTGGTGAGGCCCGGCACGTCCTTCGAGGTCTCCGGCACGTTCCGGCTGGACGGCATCGACCCGATCTCGAACGTGAGCCTGGCCCCGCGGGTCCCCGATGGCTGGACCGTGGAGGGAGCGCCGGCGACGGCCGCGTGGATGGATCCGGGCGACACGCTCGCGGGCTCGTGGACGATCACGAGGCCGGCGGACGGGAGCTATGAGACGGTCGACGTGCCGATCGTGGCGGCGTTCGAGGCGTTCGGGCGGCCGCACGAGGCGCAGGCCGACGTGGCCGTGGAGGGGCTTCCGCCCGGATGGCTGTTCGTCGCCGAGGGCGAGGCGCCGACCAACACGTTCAGCGGCAACGTCGGGCCCGGGCGCTGCAACGCCTGCTCGGGCGGGGAGAAGCTGCGCTTCATCGGCAACAGCCCGAACAACTACGTCGCGTTCGAGGACGTCGTGGCGGACGAGGCGGGGGAGTACACGCTGCTCATCGACTACACGGTGAACGGCACCCGGTCGTTCTTCGTGACGGTCAACGACGACCCGCCGATCGAGGTGCCGATCACCGGCACCAGCTGGGACGACCCGGCCACGGCGTCCACGACCGTGACGCTCCGGGAGGGCGTCAACACGATCAAGATCCACAACGACGAGGCGTACGCCCCCGACCTCGACCGGATCCGGATCTCGCTGCCCGACGACGGAAGCTGAAGGGTGGCGCCCCGGCCGGCCTTCGCGGCCGGGGCGCCCTGCGGACTCACGCGCAGGTCAGCTGCGCGCCCGCCCAATCGGCGTGGTCGTAGTTCTTGCCGTCGCCGGCGTCGGTGACGACGAGCCGCAGCGTCGTGGCTCCGGTGACGTCCGCGGTCAGGGTCCGCGCGGCGTCCGCCGCCGTCATCACGCCGCTCTCGGCGACCTTCGCGCCGTCGGCCCAGATCTCGAACGCGACCGTCGCGGGATCGTCGGCGGCGACCTCGTCGTCGACGCCGACGTCGGACCGCAGGGCCGAGCAGCGCCCGCCGAGGTGGAACTCGACGTCGCTGGGCGCGTGCACGCCCAGGCCCTTCTCGTAGGCGACGCCCTCGATCGTGATCGGACGGCCGTCGCCGGCGGCCTGCTCGCCGTTGCTCTGGTCGCGCTCGACCGGGCCCCAGCCGTTGTCGGCCCGCTGCCACGACAGGTCGCTCAGGTAGCTCGTCCCCGACGGGGGCGGCCGGAGCTCGCAGGTGAGCTGCGCGCCGGCCCAGTCGGCGTGGTCGTTGTTGATGCCGTCGCCGGCGTCCGTGACGACGAGCCGCAGGAACGTCGCGCCGCTGACGTCGGCCTCAAGCGGCACCGCGGGCATGTCGTTGGTCACGACCCCGCTGTCGGCCACCTTCTCGCCGTCGGCCCAGATCTCGAACGTCACGCTGCCGGCCGAGCCCTCCTCGTCGTCGACGCCGACGTCGGCGCTGACCGCCGAGCACGCGCCGCCGAGGTAGTACTCGATCGTGCTCTGGGCGTGTACGCCGAGCCCCTTCTCGTACTGCACGCCGCCGATCGTGAGCGGCCCGCCGTCGCCGGCGCCCTGCTCGCCGTTGCTCCGGTCGCGCTCGACCGGGCCCCAGCCGTTCTCGGCGCTCAGCCACGTGACGTCGCTCAGGTACGAGGTGCCTCCCGGCGGCGGCACCGGCACGAGCACCTCCGTCTCGGAGGTCACGGTCTCGGCCCGGTCCCCGCCCGGCCAGCGGTACGTGACCGCCGCGGTCAGGGTGTACGTGCCCGGGCTCGCGCCGGCCGGGACCTCGACGTCCCACGTCGTTGAGAGCGACTCGCCGGTGCCGACCGCCGGCGCCGTGGTGGGCGACGTGGCGCGCACGTCCCACCCGTCCGGGGCCGACAGCGCCGCCCGGACCTCCTGGGCGGGGACGCGCCCGGAGTTCGCCGCGCTCGTGCTCACCGCCGCGGTCGTGCCGGGCTCCACGGCCCGCTCGGCCTCGACCGCCACGTCGACGGCCGGCGGGTACGTGGCCCACCGCTCGTCGGTGCTCACGCGGTACATCGCCGTGCCGTGCGCCGGGACCGCCGCGGCGATCCGGCCCGCGGTCTCGCGATCCTCGTGCGCCCACAGATCGCGGACGCGGTACGCCGCGGCCTCCGGCATGCCGATCTCGGCCGCCGAGGTCTCGATCCGCGCGGCGCGGCCGGTCTCGTTGAACAGCGCCACGGCCCGGTCGCCGTTCTCCAGCGGCTTGACGAACACGTGCCGGCCGCCCTCGGACCGGATCGGCTCCCCCTGCGCGCCGAGCGCGTCCTGGTCGATCGCGATCACCTCGCGGTTGCCCAGGATCTCCATCGTCTCCGGCGTGGCGTCGCGCAGGTCGCTGCCGATCAGCAGCGGCGCGGCCATGATCGACCACAGGCTGAAGTGGCTGCGGTACTCGCGGTCCGTCATGCCGCCGTTGCCCACCTCGAGCATGTCCGGGTCGTTCCAGTGGCCCGGCCCGGCGTACTCGGCCAGCACCATGTTCTGCTTGGCGATGCTGAGCATGCTGCCCCAGGTGTCGCTGATGTCGCCGGTAGTGCGCCACAGGTGGCCGACGTCCTTCGCCCACAGCCACGGGTCGTTCTGACCCCACTCGCAGATGCTGTAGACGATGTCGCGGCCGGTCGCCTTCAGCGCGTCGCGCATCTTCGTGTAGCGCTGCACGGCGTCGACGCCCTGGTTGTTGCAGTTGTCGTACTTGAGGTAGTCGATCCCCCAGGAGGCGAACAGCGCCGCGTCCTGGTACTCGTGGCCGAGCGCCCCGGGGAAGCCCAGCGCGTTGCACGTCTTGGTGCCGGCGCTGGTGTAGATGCCGATCTTCAGGCCCTTGGAGTGGACGTAGTCCGCCACCGCCTCGATCCCGTTCGGGAACCGCGTGGGGTCGGGGACGAGGTTGCCCTCCTCGTCGCGCTGCGGCAGCGCCCAGCAGTCGTCGAGGTTGACGAACTCGTAGCCCGCCTCCTTGAGCCCGGACGCGACGAAGATGTCGGCCGTGGCCTTGACCATCTCCTCGTTGAAGTCGTCCCGGCAGTGGGTGGCGTTCCAGTTGTTGAACCCCATCGGGGGCGTGAGCGCCAGCCCGTCGTCGAGCGCCGTCGCCGGCGCCGCCGTCGCGAGGCATGCGGTGACGCATGCCAGCGCGACCAGTGCTCGTCGCACCATCTGGTCCTCCCTTGGTTGATCCCCTGTCACGTCATCGTGCGAAGCCCGTACGCGAGCCGGTGGTCGTACGCAGGCCGTACGCGAACCGGTAGGTCGAGGCGGTGAGCCGGTGGCGCGGGTGCGTGTCGGGGCCGCAGCTCGCGGTCCCGAGCCCCCGCTGCGCGTGGTCGAGGTGCAGGATCGTCTCGGCCCGCGGCTCGAGGTCGCAGGTGTGGCGCGCCGCGTACAGGTCGGCGGCCGTGAGGTGGCTCGCGGAGAAGCCGAGCCGCGGGCGGCCGCGCACCTCGAGCCCGGCGCCGCCGGCGTCGGTCAGCGACAGCCACCGCACCTCGCCGTGGTGGCCGTGCTCCTGCGGCAGGATGTACGGCACGTACTGCTCCGCCACGGTGCTCTCGAAGCGCCCGACGACCGCCGACGCGCAGCGGTCCGGGTAGCTCTCCCAGGGCCCCTGGCCGAACCAGCGCAGGCGCTCGAGCCCCGGCCGCAGCACGAGCACGTCGCCGACCCGCGGCAGGTCGCGCAGGTCGGGCCCGACGTGGACCTCGCTCTCCACGAGCAGCTCGCCCGCGGCGAGCGGGCGGTAGCGCCGCACGTGGCGGACGTCGTCCCACCGCTCGCGGCCGGACGCCCGGTGCTCCACCTCGATCGCGTCGCCGGCCGCGCGCACGTCCTCCAGGCGCAGCTCGAGCCGGTCGAGCCCGAGCTCGAGCCACCGCGCCAGCGGCTCGCGCCGCTTGTGCGGCAGCAGCCGCAGGCCGTCGTTGTCGGTCGGCGCGCGCCACAGGCTCAGGCGCGGCCCGTCGAGGACGGCGGGGTCGCGCAGCGCGCCGGTGTCCGGGTCGACCAGGGCGGTGACGTCGCCGTCCACCGGGGCAGCGGCGGGCCGCGGGCGGGAAGGCAGCGCGATCTGCTCGTGCGCGACCTCGTGGCCCTCCGGCGCCCACCACGTGGCCTCGCGCAGGGCGAAGCGGAAGGCCACGAACCGCTCGCCCTCGCCCGGCGCGAGGTCGAGCGCGACCTCGTCCCCCTCGGGCAGCTCGCCGCCGTCGACCACCTCCCCGTCCGCGGTCAGCTCCCACGTGCCGCGCAGGCCGGAGAGGTCGCGGAAGTCGTACCGGTTGCGGATCCGGAAGCGGTCCCCCGCCATCTCCACCCGCACCGGCCGGGCCAGGTGCTTGAGCTCGTGCAGGGCGGGGTGCGGCGTGCGGTCCGGCCACACGAGCCCGTCGGCGCAGAAGTTCGCGTCGTTCGGCTCGTCTCCGAAGTCGCCGCCGTAGGCCCAGTGGGCCCGGCCGCGGGCGTCCGTGCGGCGGATGCCGTGGTCGACCCACTCCCACACGAACCCGCCCTGCAGCGCGCCGTGGCGCTCGAAGGCCGCGAAGTACTCGGCCAGGCCGCCGTTGCTGTTGCCCATCGCGTGCGAGTACTCGCACAGGATCAGCGGGCGCGGGTCGTCGCCGGCCGGCTCGGCCGCCCACCGCTCGATCGCCTCGGCCGACGCGTACATCGGGCAGACCACGTCGGTCGCCCGCCGGCCGCCCGACCAGTCGCGCGCGATCGCCCCCTCGTAGTGCAGCGGGCGCGACGGGTCCGCCGAGCGCACCCAGTCCGCGGCCGCGTCGTGGTTCGGGCCGTAGCCGCTCTCGTTGCCGAGCGACCACAGGATCACGCTCGGGTGGTTCTTGTCGCGCTCGACCATGTTGCGGACGCGCTCGACGAATGCGGCCTCGTAGCGCGGGTCGCGGCACAGCTCGTCGTAGTGGGCGTGCGCCTCGACGTTCGCCTCGTCGACCACGTACAGCCCGTGGCGGTCGCACAGCTCGAGCCAGTACGGGTCGTTGGGGTAGTGCGAGGTGCGGACGGCGTTGACGTTGAAGCGCTTCATGAGGCGCACGTCCGCCTCCATCAGCTCGCGCGTGACCGCGCGCCCGCGGACGTCGTCGTGGTCGTGGCGGTTGACGCCGTGGATCCGCACGGGCCGGCCGTTCACGAGCAGCCGGCGGTCGCGCACCTCGACCCGCCGGAAGCCCGTCAAGCAGGCGACACGCTCGCCGCCGCCGAGCACGACCTCGACCGTGTAGAGCGCCGGGTCCTCGGCCGACCAGCGGCGCGGCGCCGCGACCGGCAGCTCGGCGCCGGCGGGGTCGAGCTCCCCGGCCAGGAC
>JBOGYU010000163.1:0-9343 GCA_050696935.1 Solirubrobacteraceae bacterium
CGCCTCGAGCGCGATGGCGAGCCGGGCGGCGGCCCTGTCGATGCTGGTCGGCGGCCGGCGCTCGTAGGCCCGCTGCCATGCGTCCCTGAACGCGGGCGCCGGCCGGCCGTCCACCTCCGCGGCCCAGGCCCGGTCGAACGGCCCCGGCGGCGCCGCTCGGCGCGGCTCGCGGAAGGTCGCCAGGTCGTCCGCCATGGGGCAAGGCTAGGTTCGCCCGTGCGACGCGCAGCGCGGGAGAGCGGTGCTCGACCGCCCTAGCTCTCGGCCTTCTTGAAGTCCTGGATCGCCTTCATGAGCTTCATGCCGGCGCTCCATGAGAGTTCGTCGCCCTCGAACTCGCAGCGATACAAGCCCTGGAGGTTCGAGGGGACGGGCAGCCGCTTGTCCCACACGAGGACCACGCGCTGGTCGTAGAGGACGAACGCGGCGCCGATCTCGATCAGCACGTTCTCGTTCAGCGTGTAGTTGCCGTCCTCGTCCTTGCGGCTCTCGTCCACCGTGACGGCGATGATGCCGGCCTGGCACCGGCGCATCGAGTTCAGGACCTTCTCGGGCACGGGGATCGCGGTGGTCTCCTCGTCGACCGCGACCTCGGGCTGTATGTCGGCGAGGCCGAGCATCACCTCGATCTGCTCGACGATGTCGCGGTTCTTGCCGTGCGAGATGAACACGCGCAGCTGCTCCGGCGCACGCGGCGCCTCGACCTTCGCGGGCGGCTCCTCCGATGTTGGCTCCTGCCGCTCGGCCTCGGCCTCGGCTGCCTCGACCTCGGCCTCCGCCTCGTCGGCGTCCCTCGTCGCGGTCCACGGCGGGGTCGCCGGCCCGGCCTCGACGAACTCTTTGATCGCCACCCGCTGCAACTCAAGTCGCGTCGGCTTGCCACCTCGGCCCTTGACGAGCGTGCCGAGTCCCGCCGCCATGGCCACGTGGAAGAACGTCACCGCGTTCTCCCGCAGCGTGTTCTCGTTGGCGTCGCCCACCGCGTCGCGGTGGTGCTCGTGCCAGTGGACCGCCACGTCGTTGGTGGTCAGCGCGTCCATCTCCTGGTGGTGGGCCCAGTCGATCGCCGAGGTGTACGGCGTCATGGCCCCGACCACCTCCCGAAACACCTCCTGCTCGCGCTCTGGGTGCCGGGCCGCGGTCCAGCCGCGGTCTACCAGCTTCAGGCGGCCGTCCTCCCGGGCGATGAGCCCCCACGCGACGAACGCAGCGAGCTTGCGGTGGTCCACCATCCGCTGGTCGACCGCCTTCGCCTCGACAAGCGTTGCCCCGGTTGGCTTCGTACTCAGGTACTTGACGATCGAGCGGACGTCGTCGGCCGTGGTCTTGAGAGGCAGCGCCACAAGCTCAACGTATCGAGCCCCCTGGACGGAACAAGCCCCTGGCTCAGGCCGTCCAGAAGCGCGCCGAGAGGCCCAGGCCGATTCGGCCTATCGGCCCGTTGCGACCGGGGAGCTGGCACGTCCTGCGACACCGCTGCGACACGGCGGCCCCCGGCTGGCCGGACCCCGAGAAGCCGAAACCCCCGCCGTAGCAGGGGTTCCGTAGAGAGCGGGCGAGGGGAATCGAACCCCCATTTCTGGCTTGGGAAGCCAGCGTCTTGCCATTGGACAACGCCCGCGGGTCGCGGCGGGAGTCTACCGCGAGCCGACGTCGGTCGATCCGGTGGTCCGCGTGGTCGAATGGTGGTGTCCCGTGGATGCTGGGCGGTGCACGGCGAAGGGGAACAGTGCCTCTGGCACGGGCCCCTTCGGCGGGTGCCGTCCAGCGCCGCGGGGCGCCGCCAGGCGGCCGCGTGGACCGCCGGATCGCCCGACTACCCTTGGACGCGTGCGACCGCGCGTCTACTGGCCCGTCTCGCTCGCCGCCGCGGCGCTCGTCGCGCTGCTGACGTACGGCGTCGCCTCGGTCGGCCCCGACACCTCGCTGGACGAGGCGCTCCAGAACGGTGAGCGCGTGGACGCCCCCGTGCGCGACCTCCCCGTCCTCGGCTCGGACACCACCGGCTCGCTGGCCGACCACGCCGGCAAGGTGGTCGTCCTGAACATCTGGGCGTCCTGGTGCCCGCCGTGCGTGTCGGAGATGCCGCTGCTCCAGCGCAAGCACGAGGAGATCGAGCCGCGCGGCGGGATGGTGCTCGGGATCGACACCCAGGACGCCACCGAGGACGCGCTCGCGTTCCTGCGCGAGAAGCGCATCACGTTCCCGAGCCTGCGCGACCGCGACCGCGAGTACGGGCGCGAGCTCGGCGTCAGCGGCTATCCCGAGACGTTCCTGATCGACCGCGAGGGGCGGATCGCCGCCATGCGCCGCGGGCCGGTCACGAAGCAGTGGCTGGACGAGCAGCTCGAGCCGCTGCTGAGCGAGCGCGCATGAGGGCCCTGATCGCGCTCGTGCTCCTGCTGGGGCTGACCGGGGCCGCCCCGCAGACCACGCTCCCCGACGTCGAGGACGAGGTGATGTGCGTGGAGTGCGGCACCGCGCTCAACGTCTCGACCTCGCCCGTCGCCGACCAGGAGCGCGCCTTCATCCGCGCACGGATCGCGGAGGGCATGAGCAAGGACGAGATCAAGGCCGCGCTCGTGGAGGAGTACGGCCCGGACGTGCTGGCCGAGCCGTCGCAGATCAGCGCCTGGCTCGTGCCGGCCGCGATCGCCGCGATCGCGCTGCTCGGCATCCTCGCGCTCGCGCGCCGCTGGCGCGGCGGCGGCGACCCGCCCGCCTCGCAACCCGAGCTCGACCCCGAGGACGCCGGCCGGCTGGACGCCGAGCTGGCCGCCTTCGACCGATGAGCGGCGTCGACACCACGGTCATCGCGGCCTTCGCCGTCGGCTTCGTGTCGTTCGTCTCGCCCTGCGTCCTGCCGCTCGTCCCCGGCTACCTGTCGGCCGTCTCCGGCGTCTCGCTGGCCGAGATCCAGCGCGGCGAGAAGCGCATCACCCGCATCCTGCTGCCGGCGATCGTCTTCTGCCTCTCCTTCACGGTCGTGTTCGTCGCACTCGGCATGACCGCGACCGGCCTTGGCTCCACGCTGCGCGACGGCCGCGGCACGCTCGACAAGGTCGCGGGCGTCGTGATCGTCGCCCTCGGCGTGCTGTTCGTGGTCACGCCGTTCGTGCCCAAGCTGAACCGCGAGTGGCGGCCGGACGCGCTGATGTCCCGCGCCGGCTCCGGAGGACCGCTGATCGCGGGCGCCGCCTTCGCCTTCGCCTGGACGCCGTGCGTCGGCCCGACCCTGGGGACGATCCTCACCGCCGCGTCCATCCGGGACACGGTCAGCGAGGGCGCGGTGCTGCTGCTGTTCTACTCCGCGGGCCTGGCCGTGCCGTTCCTCGTCACCGCGGTCGCCTTCACCCGCGCCACCAGCGCCTTCCGCTGGCTGCGCGACCGCTACCTGATCATCACCGCCGTCTCCGGCGCGGTGCTGATCGCCATGGGCGTGCTGCTGTTCACCGGCGAGCTGACGCGCCTGAACCTCGAGGCCCAGCAGGCGCTCGACGGCCTCGGGCTGGACTTCTTCTACGAGCTTTAGAGGAGGCGGCCGAGCGGCCCGAGGTCGAGGCTGGGCGAGGCCGCGCTCGACGAGGTAGGCGGCGGTGAGCGCTACATCGTCTCGGGCGCCGAGACGCCGAGCAGGTCCAGCGAGCGGGCGATCGTGCGCCGGGTGGCCACGCACAGCGCGAGCCGGAACGACGCCAGCTCCGGCGTCTCGGCCTTGAGCACGTGGCAGTCGCGGTAGAAGGCGGCGAACGTGCGGGCCAGCTCGAGCGCGTAGGTGGCGATCCGGTGCGGGGCGCGCCGCTCGGCGGCCTCGGCCGCCTCGGCGGGGAAGGTCAGCAGCTTGCGCACCAGCTCGCGCTCGGACGGGTGCAGCTCGAGGTCCGGCGGCTCGGCCGCCCGGTCGAGCGCCGCGCGCACGCGCTCGTCACCCGCCTCGCGCATGATCGAGGCGGTCCGGGCGTGGGCGTAGCGGACGTAGTGGACCGGGTTGTTCTCCGGCTTCTCCTCGCGCGCGACGTCGAGGTCGATCTCGATCGTGGTGTCGTGCGAGCGGGCGAGCAGGAACCAGCGCGCGGCGTCGACACCGACCTCGGCCACCAGCTCGTCGAGCGTCACGAACTCGCCGGCGCGCTTGGACATCGACGCGCGGTCGCCGCGCTCGACCAGGTGCACGAACTGCATGATCAGCAGCTCGAGCCGGTCGGGCTCGCCGCCGAGCGCGCCGTAGGCGGCCTTCATCCGCCGCACGTAGCCGTGGTGGTCGGCGCCCCAGACGTCGATCAGGCGGTCGAACCCGCGCTCGCGCTTCTCCTGGTGGTACGCGATGTCGGACGCGAAGTACGTATGGTCGCCCGACGAGCGCTCCAGCACCCGGTCCTTGTCGTCGCCGAAGGCGCTCGTGCGCAGCCACAGCGCGCCCTCGGAGCGGTAGGAGCTGCCCATGGACTCGAGCTGCTCGTAGGCGTGCTCCACCAGGCCGCGCTCGTGCAGGGAGCGCTCGGAGAACCAGTGGTCGATGTCGACGCCGAAGGCGTGCAGGGAGGCGCCCATGCGCTCCACCATGAGGTCCACGCCGCGGCGGGCGACGTCCGTCACGTCCGCCGTGGCGGCGTCCGGGATCTCGGCGGCGAGCTCGGCGACGTAGTCGCCCTTGTAGCCGCGCTCCGCCACCTCCTCGCCACGCGCCCGCGCCTGGATCGACTCGCCGAACCGGACCACCTGGCTGCCGAAGTCGTTGACGTAGAACTCGCGCTCCACCGCGTGGCCCTCGAACGCCAGCAGCCGCGCGAGCGCGTCGCCGTAGGCGGCGTTGCGGGCGTGGCCGACGTGCATCGGCCCGGTCGGGTTGGCGGAGACGAACTCCACTAGCACCCGCTCGGGCGCCGCGGCGGTCGCGCCGTCCCACGCCAGCACGGAGGGCAGCGCGGAGGCGTGCCACGCGTCGGCGAGGAACAGGTTCAGGAAGCCGGGGCCGGCGACCTCGATCCGCTCGACCCGCTCGCCCAGGCGCGCGCGCAGCGCCTCCCCCAGGCGCTCGGCGATCTCCCGCGGCGGTGCCTTCAGCGCGGGGGCGAGCAGCAGCGCCGCGTTGGTGGAGTAGTCGCCGAGGCCGGCCTTCTTCGGGCGCTCCAGCGTGGGCCGGGCGATCGGGGGCGCGCCGTCGCGCAGGTCCGCGGCGGCGGCCTCGACGGCGGCGTGCAGCTCCTCGAGCGGCGTGCTCATGGTCCGGGTCAATGATGGTACGGCTCGCCGGCGAGGATCTTGTGCGCGCGGAACAGCTGCTCGAGCAGCACGACCCGGGCGAGCTGGTGCGGGAGCGTCATCGGCCCGAGCGAGAGCCGGTGGTCGCAGCGATCGAGCGCGGTGCCGTACGGCCCGCCGACCACGAAGCAGACGTCGCGGCCGCCCTGCCGGCGGTCCTCCAGCCAGGTGGCGAAGGCCTCCGAGCTGTAAGCGGTGCCGCCGGCGTCCAGGAGCGACACGTACGCCCGGTCGGGGATCCGGCGCTCCACCCGCTCGTCCTCGCGCACCTCGAGCAGCGACACCCGCGCATGGCGCGCCAGCAGCCGCTGGTAGTGCTGCACGTCATCCGAGTACGGCGGCCGCACCCTGCCCACCGCGAGCACCGTGTAGCGCACCGCTGCGATACTACGGCGCAGTGGCGGACGAGCAGCCCGAGCGGCACATCAACCTGCACACGTCGCCGGAGGTGATGGCGGGGATCTACGCGAACTTCGCCAACGTCTCCCATTCGGATTACGAGTTCACGATCACCTTCGCGCGCGTCGACCACGAGGTCGAGAACGAGGAGGTCCCGGGAGTCGTCGTGACCCGCATCAGCGTCTCGCCGAAGTTCATGCGCGAGCTGATCGACGCGATGGAGGACAACTGGTCCAAGTGGCGGACCAAGGAGGGGATCAAGAGCCTCCCGGAGTACCAGCGTCCCCGGCCTCCGGAGCGCCCCGACTGAGCGCCAGCGCCTGGCCGATGCGCTGCATCGTCGTCGGGTGCGTGCCGAGCAGGAAGCTGACCCAGCCGGGCGGGGCGGGGTCGGACACGTTCTGCACCGTGATCCGGCGCTCGAACGCGATCAGCTGCTCTGGGTCGCCGGTCAGCTCCATCGCGTAGCGGTCGGCGCGGGCCTCCACGTCGCGCGAGAGCTGGTTGGAGACGATGGTCACGGCCGGCAGCATGATCGCGATCGCGAGGAAGACGGCCGGCACCGTCCCGCCGAGCCGCTCGCCGATCCGCGCCGCGGCGAGCATCCCGAACGGCGTGACGATGGCCAGGTACAGGAGCCCGTGCGGCACGTCGCGGAAGTGCTGGTGGGCGAGCTCGTGCGCGACGACGAGCCGCACCTCCCCGGGCGTGAACTCCTCCAGCAGGGTGTCGTAGAGCACGACGCGCTTCGTGCTCCCGAGCCCGGCGACGTAGGCGTTGGCCGCGGTGGTGCGGCGCGAGGCGTCCATCACGTAGACCTCGCCGACCTGCACCCCGGCGCGCTCGGCCATGTCGGTGACGTCCGCGCGCAGCTCGTTCTGCGGCAACGGCGTGAACGTGTTGAAGAGCGGCGAGATCAGGATCGGGCTCGCGTACGTCATGACGACGCCGAAGGCGACCACGAGCGCCGCGCCGGGCGCCCACCAGCGGCGGCCGAAGCGGCGCATCCCGAACACCAGCAGCGCGCCGCCGGCGCCGATCAGCAGCGCCTCGATCGCCGTCCCCTTGACGACGTCGCCGGCCCAGCCGACCCAGTCCTGGGTGACGAGGCCGACGTCCTTCCTGCGCTCGCGGGAGATGGCGCTGACAGGGAGGGTGGCGATCGTGAGCGCCACCGAGATGCCGGCGGCGGTCGCAGCCCCGGCTGCGAGCGGGCGCCGCCCGAGCCACCGCGGCGGCCGGCGGACGATCACCACGAGCAGCCCGAGCTCGATCGCCAGCCGCGCGCCGTAGAGCCACAGCTGGCCGGACCGGAAGTCCTCCGCCCGCTCGATCTGCGCCGCGCTGAAGTAGGTTTCCGGCGCGACGGCGACCGGCTCGAGGCGGTCGCGCGGGCGCATGAGCAGGACGGCGGCCTCCGCCACCACCAGCGCGGCGACGACGGCGACTGGCAGGCGGAGCCGCGAGAGCACCGAATAGACGATAACCGCAGCCATGCGCGTCGCCATCGCGTCCGACATCCACGGCAACAAGCAGGCCTTCCAGGCGGTGATCGCCGCGGCGGAGTCCGACGGCGCGGAGGAGCTCTGGTGCCTCGGCGACCTCGTGGGCTACGGCGCCGAGCCCGACGCCTGCGTGGCGCTCGCGGACGCCCACTGCACGATCTGCCTGGCCGGCAACCACGATCTCGCGGTCGTCGACGTCCTGTCGCTGGAGGAGTTCTCGCGCGGCGCGGCGCTCGCCGCCCAGTGGACGAAGGAGGTCATCGCGCCCGAGACGCGCGAGTACCTGCTCTCGCTGTCGCCCAACGGAAGCGGCGAGGGCGTCGGCCTGTTCCACGCCTCGCCGCGCGACCCGATCTGGGAGTACGTCCTCTCCGCCCTGGCGGCGGAGCTGTGCTTCGACGCCACGGAGTTCCGGGTGTCCTTCATCGGCCACTCCCACGTGGCGCTGTCGTTCCACCGGCCCGAGGGCGAGCCCGCCACCGGCAGTACGCGGCGCGAGGGCGTGCAGGTCGACCTGTCGGCGGGCGAGTGGCTCATCAACCCGGGATCCACGGGCCAGCCGCGGGACGGCGACCCGCGCGCCGCGTGGCTCGTGCTCGACACGGAGGCGTGGACGGCGACGTGGCGGCGGGCGGAGTACGACATCCCCGGCGCCCAGGCGGCGATCCGCGCCGCGCGGCTGCCGGACTCGCTCGCCGAGCGTCTGCAGTACGGGCAGTGACGGGCCGCTAGCCTGCGAAGGCGGATGCGTCGCCTCGCCACTGTGCTCGTCGCGCTCGCGATCGCCGTCGCCGGCTGCGGCGAGGACGACCGCGGCCTGATCGAGCAGGCTCGCTCGCAGGAGCTGCTCGCCGCCGTCGACCGGATCGAGGCCGCCTGCGACGACCAGGACGTGGCGGCCGCGCAGACCGCCGTGGACGAGGCAGCCGCGGAGGTCAACGAGCTGCCGCGGCGGGTCGACGACGGTCTCCAGGACAACCTGCGCGCGTGGCTCGACCACATCCAGGGCCGGCTCGACCGCGACTGCGCGCCCGAGGAGGAGGAGACCCCGACTCCGACCGCGACGCCCACGCCCACCGCGACCCCGACGCCGACGCCCACTCCGACGCCGACGCCGACGGCGACGGCGACGCCCGAGGAGGAGGAGCCGCCCGAGGGGTCGCCGCCGCCCGAGGAGGAGCCTCCGCCGGGCGACGACGGCGGAGGCGTGCCCGCGCCCGACGGGCCGGGGGAGGCCCCGTGAGTCCCGACGAGCTGTTCGCCGGCCGCTACCGGCTCGAGCGCCGGCTCGGCGTGGGCGGCATGGCCACGGTCCAGCTCGCGTTCGACAGCCGGCTGGAGCGCTACGTGGCGGTCAAGCTGCTCGCCGAGCACCTGGCGGACGACTCGAGCTTCGTCTCGCGCTTCCGCCGCGAGGCGCTGGCGGCGGCCCGGCTCGTGCACCCCAACGTCGTCCAGGTGTTCGACTTCGGGCTCGACGACTCCACCCACCGCAACTTCATCGTGATGGAGTTCGTCGACGGGCAGTCGTGCGCGGAGATCCTGCGCGAGCGCGGGACCCTGCCGCCCGGGGAGGCGGTCGAGATCCTCGGGCAGTCGTGCCGCGGGCTCGCGTACGCGCACCGCAACGGCGTGGTCCACCGCGACGTCAAGCCCGGCAACCTGCTGCGCAGCCGCGACCGGATGGTCAAGCTCGCGGACTTCGGCATCGCCAAGGCGGCGGAGCAGTCGGACATCACGAAGGTCGGCTCGGTGCTCGGCACGGCCGCCTACCTGGCGCCGGAGCAGGCGCGCGGCGAGCCGGCCGGCCCCGCCTCCGACCTCTACGCGCTCGGGGTGGTGGCCTACCAGCTGATGGCGGGCCGGCTGCCGTACGACGCGGCGTCGCTGACGGACCTGGCGCGGTTGCAGGAGAGCGGCCCGCCGCCGCGGCTCGACGAGCTCGCGCCAGACGTGCCGCCGTCCCTGGCCGCCGCTGTGGCGCGGGCGCTGCACCGCGACCCGGAGCGCCGCTACGGCGACGCGGCCGAGATGGAGGGAGCGTTGACGGACGGCCTGCGGGGACGGGCGCCGGCCGGCGCGACGGAGGCGACGTGGGCGTCGGACGACACCGCGGAGACGCGGATGCTGGCGGGGACGAGGGCCACGTCCGCCCTGCCGCGCTCGCAGGTCCGGCC
>JBOGYU010000164.1:0-9335 GCA_050696935.1 Solirubrobacteraceae bacterium
ACCGAAGCCCGAGCCCCCACAACCGAAGCCCGAGCCCCCACAACCGAAGCCCGAGCCCCCACGACCGAAGCCCGAGCCCTCATGGCTCGACGAGGAGCCGGCATGGCCCGAGCCCGAGCCCCCACAACCGAAACCTGAGCCCTCATGGCTCGAGGACGAGCCGGCATGGCCCGAGCCCGCGCCGCCCGAGGCCGTCGAGGAGGAGTTCGAGCTCCCGTGGCGCCGGGCCAAACGGCCGTGGCCGGAGGCCGCCGACCTGTGGAGCTGCCAGATCGCGTGGAAGCCGGGCTACGTGAAGTCGTCGTTCCGTGCCATGGCCGCCCCGCCCGGCGCTCCCAAGCGCCGCCCCATCGCGGAGTCCTCGCCCATCCGCTGGACGCTCATGAGCGACCCCGATCCGGAGATGCCGGAGGTGGTCGCCGCCGTGCGCGACCTGATCGCAGCCCTCGAGGCGGGGGGCTGGGAGCGCACGGAGCCCGGGGACGACTGGTTCGAGCAGCGGTTCCTGTGGCTCCGCGAGGACGCGCCGGGGCGGATCGGCGCCTGACGCGCTACTCGACGTCCCCCTCCGCGGCCACGGCGCCCGCGTCCCGCCGCGGGACGAGCACGAGCCGCTTGAACTCGGCCACCAGGACCCCGTCCTGGTTCAGGACGCGCGTGTGCACCCGCACGGTCCCGCGATCGGGCTTGGAGCGCGACTCGCGCACCTCGAGCACCTCTGACTCGCAGAACAGCGTGTCCCCGTGGAAAACCGGCGCGGGGTGCTTGAGCTCCTCCGTGGCCAGATTGGCGATCGCCTTGCCGGACACGTCGGAGACGCTCATCCCCAGCGCGAGCGAGTACACCAGCGGCCCGACCACCACGTTGCGCCCCTGCTGCGACGCCTTCGCGTAGACGTTGTTGATGTGCAGCGGATGGTGGTTCATGGTCAGCAGGCAGAACATGTGGTCGTCCGCCTCGGTCACCGTCTTGGCGGGCCAGTGCTTGTAGACGGCGCCGACCTCGAACTCCTCGAGGTAGCGGCCGTAGGGATGGGCGCCCGTGGCCTCGCGGGCGGCCTGATCGGTGTCGATGCTCATGGCCCGGGCACTCTACGATCCCCCACCCATGCGCAACCCCCGAGCCTTCCTCGCGCCGCTCGCGATCGGCGCGCCAGAGCCGCTCCGCGAGATCCCCGTCAAGCCGTCGCGGATGATCCACTTCCTGGACTTCTCCAACGAGAAGATGGTGGCCAAGGCCGCCGACATCGCCACGCAGACGGACATCCTGCTCGGCAACCTCGAGGACGCGATCCCGGTCGAGCGCAAGGAGGCGGCGCGGGAGGGGCTGATCCGGGTCGGGCGCGAGATCGACCTCGGGGAGACCGCGCTGTGGACCCGCGTGAACGCGCTCGAGTCCCCCTGGGTGCTCGACGACCTCACGCGCGTGGTGGGCGAGATCGGCGACCGGCTCGAGGTCGTGATGGTCCCCAAGGTCGAGGGCCCGTGGGACATCCACTACGTCGACCGGCTACTGGCCCAGCTCGAGGCACGGGCGGGCCTGGAGCGCCCGATCCTCGTGCACGCCATCCTCGAGACCGCGCTCGGCGTCACGAACCTCGAGGCGATCGCCGCCGCGAGCCCGCGCATGCAGGGGATGAGCTTCGGCCCGGCGGACCTGGCGGCGTCCCGGCGGATGAAGACCACGCGCGTCGGCGGCGGGCACCCGGGCTACCGCGTGATCTCGGACCCCGACGGCGACGCGCCGCGCGCCAGCGCGCAGCAGGACCTGTGGCACTACTCGATCGGCCGCATGGTCGACGCCTGCGCGGCGACCGGGATCCTCCCGTTCTACGGCCCGTTCGGCGACATCCGCGACCTCGACGGCTGCGAGGCCCAGTTCCGGGCCGCGTTCCTGATGGGCTGCGTCGGCGCCTGGTCGCTGCACCCCGCCCAGATCGACGTCGCCAAGAAGGTCTTCTCCCCCGATCCGGAGGAGGTCGCCTTCGCGCGCAAGGTGATCGAGGCGATCCCCGACGGCCGCGGCGTGCACATGATCGACGGCAAGATGCAGGACGACGCGACCTGGAAGCAGTGCCGCGTGATGGTCGACCTCGCGGAGATGCTCGCCCGCAAGGACCCCGACCTGGCCGAGGCCTACGGGTTCACTCGAACCTGAAGCGCTTCGGGCACGTCGCGCTCGGCCTGCCCATGCCGCTGCCGACCGTGTAGCGGAAGCAGCTCGCGTACCTGAAGTTGCCGTTCCACTTCGAGGGGATGCGGACCAGCGCGGTCGACTTGAAGACCCCGGACCGGGTCCGGACGACCTCGGCGCGGGCGGCGATCGGCGCGGTGCGCCGGCCGCGGCGGCCGACGTAGAACACCGTCGGGCGCTCGAGGTCCACGCCGTGCGGGGTCCGGTAGCGCTGCGTGACCCGGATCACGCGCTCGTTCCTTGCCTTGAAGCTGAGCTTGAACCGCGGGAAGACGTACACGCGCTCCGTGCGGCTCCGGTCCTCGGCCGTGAGCGCGCGGACCTGCCAGTTGCGCTCGAACTCGCGCTCGAACCGGTACCGGCCCTCGGCGTCGGTGGTCGTGCGCTCGAGCGAGCGGTAGTCGCCGTCGAACGGGTAGCGACGACCGACGAGCGTGACCTCGGTCCCGGCCACCGGCGCCCCCGCGTCGTCCGTCACCGTGCCGGCGACCTCGGTCGCGTCGCCGAACCGGGACTCCTCGGGGGTCAGCTCGAGGTCGACCTCCGCGGCGGACGCCGCCGGCGCCGCCACGAGCAGCAGGAGCGTGGCCAGGAGCACAGAGCGCATCGGAGCCGCCAAGGTCGCGGCGCGGGTAGGGTTGCGAGCCTCCATGAGGTTCTACGAGTACGAATCCCGTCAGGTCGTCGAACGGAGCGGTATCCCCGTCTCCCCCCACGGCTTCGCCACCACGCCGGCCGAGGCCAGGAGCGCCGCCGAGCGGATCGGCGGCCCGACCGTCATCAAGTCCCAGGTGCTCACCGGCGGGCGCATGAAGGCCGGCGGCGTCCAGTTCGCCGACACGCCGGACGACGCCGAGCGGCTCGCGGCGCAGGTCCTGGCGCTGGAGATCAACGGCCACAGGCCGCGCGGCGTGCTGGTGGACTCGCGCGCGGCCGTCAAGCAGGAGTACTACGCGGGCGTCACCTGGGACGGCACGCGCAAGCGGCCGGTGATGATCTTCTCCGACCAGGGCGGGATCGACATCGAGGAGGTCGAGCACGTCGGCCGGCGCCACTTCTCGAGCCTGATCGCGCCGAGCGAATACGAGGCCAAGGAGGTGATCGCCTCGGTCGGCGTCACCGGCCGCGCGCTCACCCGGCTCACCCCGATCGTCGCCCGTCTGGCGCGCCTGTTCGTCGAGCACGACATGACGCTTGCCGAGATCAACCCGCTGGCGGAGCTCGAGGACGGCTCGTTCGTCGCGCTCGACGCGCACATGGACATGGAGAACGAGGCGCGGCCGCGCCAGAAGGCGCTCCTGGAGGCGGTCGGCGTGCGCGACGGAGAGACCCGGCAGGCGCGCGAGGCGACCGAGTTCGAGCTCGCCGGCGAGGCGGTCGACGCCACCGACCACCGCGGGGTGGCCGGGAACGTGACCGAGTTCGACGGCGACCTCGGGCTGGTGATCGGCGCCGGCGGCGGCTCGCTCACGCTGTTCGACGCGGTGCGCGCCCACGGCGGCCGCCCCGCCAACTACTGCGAGATCGGCGGCAACCCGTCGGTGGCCAAGGCGTGCGGGCTGGCCAAGCTGGTCCTCCAGAAGCCGGGCGTGGAGAAGATCGCGGTGATGATGTCGATCGTCTCCAACACGCGCGTGGACATCGTGGCCCGCGGCGTCATCAAGGCGTGCCTGGAGCTCGGCCACGACCCGGCGGAGAAGATCGCGATCTTCCGCATCCCGGGCGCGTGGGAGGAGGAGGGCTTCAAGATCCTCGAGCGCTACGGGGTCCCGTACGCGGACCGCTCCGTCTCCCTGGACGAGGCCGCCCGGAGGGCCGCGGCGTGAGCATCCTGATCGACGCGGAGACGACGTTCATCGTCCAGGGCATCACCGGCCGCGAGGCGGTCAACCTCACGCGCGAGTGCCTCGACTACGGGGCGGGCGCGAAGATCGTCGGCGGCGTCACGCCCGGCCGGCGGGGCCGCGACGTGCACGGCGTGCCCGTATTCGACACCGTCGCCCAGTGCGTCGAGCACCACGGCGCGCCCATCACGGGCTCGGTGGTCACCGTCCCGCCCGCCTTCACGCGCGACGCCGTGTTCGAGGCGATCGCCAACGGGATCGAGCTGGTGGTGATCGTGACCGAGCGGATCCCGCGCCGCGACGTGGCGCAGATGGTCGAGTACGCGGACGCGCACGGGGCGCGCATCATCGGCCCCAACTGCCTCGGGATCATCGTCCCGGACGTGATCAAGATGGGCGGGATCGGAGGGCCGGCGCGAGACGCCGCGAAGTCCTACTCCTCCGGGCCGGTCGGGGTGATCTCGCGCTCGGGCGGCATGACCACGGAGATGTCCTCCACGCTGACCGCCGCCGGCCTCGGCCAGTCCACCGCCGTCTCGATCGGGGGCGACGCGATCATCGGCTCCACCTACGCCGAGCTGATGCCGCTGTTCGAGGCCGACGAGCAGACGGAGGCGATCGTGATCTACACCGAGCCGGGCGGGCGCATGGAGGCCCAGCTCGCCGCCTACGGGCCGAAGCTCCCGGTGGTCGCGTTCATGGCCGGGCGGTTCATGGACGAGATGCCGGGCATGTCGTTCGGCCACGCCGGCACGATCGTCGAGGGCAAGGAGGACACGGCGGCGGAGAAGATCGCTCGCCTGGAGGCCGCCGGCATCGCCATCGCCGAGCGCATCGAGGACATCCCGGACCTCGTCCGCCAGTCGATCGGAGCCCCCGCATGAGCCTGTTCGTCGACGTCGAGGTGACGCCGGAGGCGGCGAGCGACCCCGCGCTGGCGGCGAAGCTCGCCGAGGTCTGCCCCGTCGACATCTACGCCACGGGCGACGACGGCGGCGTCCGGATCGTGCAAGAGAACCTCGACGAGTGCGTGCTGTGCCGCCTGTGCATCGACGCCGCGCCGCCGGGAGCGGTCACCGTCCGCAGGCTCTACGACGGCGGCGCGCCGATCTAGTGGCCCCGTCCGCAAGTACGACGCATTCCGGCGGGCCCGGCCCGCGTCTGCCGGCACCCGGCAGGCGCACACGTACCACCGGTATGCGAGCGCCTGCCGTGCACCGGCAGACACGACCCGGACTCCACCGGGTTATGCGCCGAACTTACGGACGGAACCACTAGGCGACGACCGCGCGGAGGAGCCGCGACTCCTCGCGGCGCCAGACCGGATGGCGGCCGTCGGCGTCAAGGCGGTCGATCCCGATGACGGTGCCGTCGTCGTCATAGAGCACCTCCTTGACGACGCCGCCGGGCTCCTCCACGCGCACGAGCCGGCTGTCCTCGTGCAGGTAGCGCTCGCCCGTGAGCAACCCGGTCGGCGGCAGGTAGCGCTCGCTCTCCACGGGCCGCCCGTCGGCGAACCGCACGATGGTGACGGCCTGCAGCGCGGCGTCCCGCCACTCCAGCGGCGCGCGGAAGCAGGCCACCTCCACCGCGCCGGGCGCCCAGGTGGCGAAGCGCTCGAGCCACGCCGCGCCCGTCGGGTCGCATGTCCGAATGCAAACCACCCGCCCGAGCGCATCGAACCCGATCGCCTCGTGCTCGCGCCCCGGCGCCGGCGGCCCGTGCAGCCAGCGTCCCGGCGAGCACCCCATCCGCTCCAGGCGCAGCGGCTCGACGTCGCCACGACCAGAGCTCGGCGTGGCCCAGCGCCAGCGGACCGCGGCCGCGCCGGCCTGCGCGAGCAGCTCCTCGTAGCGGCCGGCGAGCGCCTGGGCACGCGCCGCCGGCGACCCTCTCTCCATGCGCCTGGACGGTACCTGTACTTTTGACGAGGGTCAACCAAAAGCGACTGGACAGTTCGGTGGTTCCCTGCAATCTTGGAACAAATCCGGACGCAAGCCGATCCTTGTGGCATCCTGATACTCCATGGCGGACCCCCTTCGCACCAAAGATGATCCTGCTGGACAGCGCTTCGGTCTCGTGAAGCCGGGCGAAGGAGGCAACGGCGCGCCCGCCGGGACCGGCGCCGGAGCCATGCTCCGGCTGATCCGCGACGGCCGCGCCACCACGCGCGCGGAGCTGGTCGCCCTGACCGGGCTGGCGCGCTCAACGGTGGCCCAGCGGATGGATGCCCTGCTCGCCCAGCGGCTCGTCGTGCCCGCGGGCGCCAGCGCCTCGACCGGGGGCCGCCCGCCCAAGACCTTCGCCTTCAACCGCAACGCCGGCGCGGTCCTGGCCGCCGACCTCGGCGCGACGCACTCGCGCGTGGCGATCACCGACCTGGCGGGCGACGTGCTCTCCGAGACGCGCACCGACATCCCGATCGCCGACGGCCCGGAGAAGGTGCTCTCCTGGCTGGAGGAGACATTCGACGAGCTGCTCGCCGACAGCGGCCACGGGCGCGAGGACGTGCGCGGCATCGGCGTCGGCGTCCCCGGCCCCGTCGAGTTCGCCACCGGCACGCCGGTCGCCCCGCCGATCATGCCCGGCTGGGACGGCTACGGCATCGCCTCCCGGCTGCGCGAGCGCTACGGCGCGACCGTGCTGGTCGACAACGACGTGAACATCATGGCCCTGGGCGAGTACTGGTCCGGCTGGCGCGACACCGCGCACATGCTGTTCGTGAAGGTCGGGACCGGCATCGGCTGCGGCGTCATCACCGACGGGCGCATCCACCGCGGCGCCCAGGGCGCGGCCGGCGACATCGGCCACATCCACGTCCCGGACCACGACGACGTGATCTGCCGCTGCGGGAACCTCGGCTGCCTGGAGGCGATCGCCGGCGGCGGCGCCATGGCCGCCCGCCTGACCGACCTCGGCGTCCGCGCCGCCAACAGCCGCGACGTCGTCCGCCACGTCCGCGACGGCCGCCCGGAGGCCATGCGCCTCGTCCGCCAGGCCGGCCGCGAGCTGGGCGGCGTCCTCGCCACCGCCGTGAACTTCTTCAACCCGGCCGTCATCGTGATCGGCGGCGACATCGCGCACGCCGACGAGCATCTGCTCGCGGGCGTCCGCGAGGTCGTCTACCGCCGCTCCACCGCGCTCGCCACCCGCAGCATCCGGATCGCCCGCTCCACGCTCGACGACCGCGCCGGCGTCATCGGCGCCGCCGTCATGGTGATCGAGGCCGTCCTGGCCCCCGACGCCGTCGACCAGGCGATCGCCGCGTCGGGCTAGACGCCGGCCGCCTCGGCCGGCGATCGCCGCGTCCGGCTAGACGCCGGCCGCCTCGGCCGCCTCGCGGGCGGCCATGCGGACCGCGTCGGCGGCGGCGTCGTTGTCCATGCCCGTGCCCGTCAGCAGGTCGGTCGCGGTCGAGCGGACCTGGCCCACGATCACGCTGACCGACAGGTTGCCCGTGCGCTCGAGCACGAGCGTGGCCGTGGCGGCGGCGTGCAGCGCGGGCTCGCGCACGCGATCCACCGCCCGCGGGTCCTCGAGCGCGGCCCCGAACGCGCGCACGGCCTCGGCGAGGGAACGCACCGCCTCCGCGATGTCCGGCGGCACGTTCTCGTCCAGCCGCACGGCGCGGATCGTCCCGCGCGCGAGCACGCGCACATTGCGGACGGCCAGGTCGATCTGGGCCGCGCCCTCGGCGTAGGACTCCACGCGCCCGCGCGAGCGCCGGCGCGGCGGGGCGTAGCGGGTCGTCTCCCGGCTCACGTTGACCGCCTCGACGAAGTTGCCGCTCAGATCGTCGATCGACCGCGCCCGCAGCAGGGCGCGCTCGGCCCGCTCGCGGTCGCGCGCGAGGATGGCGACCGCGACGTCCTCCAGCGTGGCTGCCAGCTCGTCGAGCACCGGCCGGGCGGCGCGGCGCACCATGGCGACCGGGTCGGCCGGCAGCACGAGGCCGTTGACCAGCAGCGCGACGCCGCCGCCGGCCAGCGCGTCGAGGAAGCGGGCGAAGGTGATCCCGTCGGTCGGCGGCTGCAGCGTCGCCACGAGCGCGGCCGACACGGCCGCCTGGGTGGCCAGCATCTGACCGCTGCCGAGGAAGATCGCCACCGCCGTGGCGAGCATCACGACGAGCGCGAGCTGGCCGGCGCCGACGCCGATCGCGAGCACCAGCATGTCGCCGATCGCGATCCCCAGCGCCACGCCGATCGCGACCTCCACCGCCCGCCGGCCGCGCTGGGAGATCGTCAGGCCGAGCGTGATGATCGCCGCGACCGGCGCGAAGAACGGCTGCTCGTGCCCGAAGACCTCGGTGGCGATCACCCACGCGACGCCCGCGGCGACCGCCGCCTGGAGGATCGAGCGCCAGGCGACCCGCAGCCGCTCGAGCCGCGTGCGCATGGAGACGCGCGAGCGCTCGGCCGCCTCCTCGAGGAGGGGCGCGGCGCGGTCGGTGGCGCGCAGGCGGGGCATGCACTCATGATGCTGGCACGGCGAGCGGGCGGCGGTACTCGACCAGGTCGAGCCCGAGGGCCGGCTCGTACGCGGGGGCGGCGACCGGCCGCCAGCCCTCGCGCTCGTAGAAGCCGCGCGCCCGCGCGTGGCCGGCGGGGGTGAGCAGGCGGATCGACTCGTAGCCGCGGCCGGCAGCTTCCGCGGTGGCGCGGGCGAGCAGGTCGGCGGCGACCCCGGTGCCCCACCAGGGCTCGCGCACGAACAGCATCCACAGGTGGGCGAGGCCGGGCAGCGGATCGCGCGGCTCCTCGGCGGCGCGGGCCGGGGTGAAGGCCACGTGGCCGGTCGTCTCTCCCCCGGCCTCGGCCAGCGCGCACCAGACGCCCGGGTCCGCGAGCCGCTCGCGGATCCCGACCAGGTGCAGGTGCGGCGGCGGCGGCTCCCACCCGCTGGGCGCCCACGCCCGATAGCTCTCGAAACCGAGCACCACCGTCTCGGCCAGCGCCGGCGCGTCGTCGAGCGTCGCGGGACGGATCGTGACGGTCTCCACACCGCAATCATGGCATATCTCAACCTCAACTTGAGATTGAGTGGCATGGGGTCCAGACCGCAAGCGGCACCCCGAACTCAAGGCGCGACCCCCGCATGCCGACCTTCAGGGGGAGTGCGGCTCGGTCGCCGCCCGCCCTGCTCCCCTCGACGTGCACGCGAAGCCCTCCACACCGCGCTCATGACGCGCCGGATCCTCGCCACCGGCTTGGCCGGCGCCGCGCTCTACGCCGCCATCCTCGGCGCGGCGGCGCCCGCGCAGGCGCCGACGCCCGATCCGACGCCCGACGCCACGCC
>JBOGYU010000165.1:0-9330 GCA_050696935.1 Solirubrobacteraceae bacterium
CGCCACACCCACGCGCGGGGCGGCACGGCGCTCGCCCGCCTCGTCCAGCGCGCGCAGCGCGTCGAGGAGGGCGCCCACGGCCCACGGCTGGCCGACGCGCTCGATGACCCGCTCGGGGGCCAACTGCCGGTGTGAGAGCGCACGGACCAGGGCGCCGACGGCCTCGTCGTCGTGAGCCAGCGGCAGGCCGGCGACCGTCGCGAGCCGCACGTCCGGATCCTCATCATCGAGCATCGCCTCGAGCGGTCCGACGCGACCGGCGACCCGTAGATGGGCGAGGATCAGCACCGCCCTGCCGCGCGCGGGGGCATGCCGGGAGCGCAGCCGGCGGTGAAGGCGGCGCATGAGCCCGGAGCGGCGCGCCTCGATGTCCACGACCGCCGCATCGACCGCGGCGCGCGCCGAGTCCTGCAGCACGACCGCGAGATCGACCTCGGCGTGCGCGCCGCGCACGCTTCCCAGCGCCTTCCGCAGGATCTTGCGATCACCCGCGGCGAAAGCCGCGTGATACCGCCGGCGGCGCCGCGACGATGCCGACTCGCGCCGGTCGCGCAGCGCCTTGCGTCCGACGACAAGCGACACCAACGCCATCAGAAGCGCCACAGAACCGAAGAAGAGCAGGAGGAATGCTGTGAACAAGTCCACTGAGAGCCCTCATCGGCGTCTCAGGGCGACGGGTGTAGCGGACGGCCGGAGAGCGACGGGACCGCCACGGCGATCGGCCGCCGCCTCCGGCCCCGGTCTGCCCATGTTCGCGATGGCAGCGTCTTCTCGGCCGGGGTGCACAGCAGGTGCGGCGTCGTGACCCTGACGGCGTCGGGACCGCCGAGCTGGTCCTCGAGCGTAACCGTCGCCGCGGGCTTCGGAGTCTGCTGGCTGACGATGTAGCAACGGAGGTGGTTCTCCTCCGCTGGCTGTGCCGAAGCCGGCGCTGCGCCGACGATGAGAGCCGTCGCGCCGACCATCAGCGCAACTCCGAGACGGCTCCTCCCCTTCCTGGCCCTATCGGGCCGTCGAAGCTCGGCGGCCCTTCGAACCCGGTGGCCGCCGGCGCGCCTCGTTCCCCGCGCCGTGCGGTCAAACCGCGCCCGCCAGCGGCTTCACCGCATCGCCACATGGCGGTCATCCGCGAGATCGCCGATCACGCCGACATCGCACCCGCCCTCCACACCACGGACACCACCGCCCGGCTCGCGACTACGGGTACCGACGTGCCTCAGCCCCGCCCACGCGGCCGCCCGCCCGTCACGAGCGATAGGGAACTACGCCGCTCGTCAGAGTTCGCTGCCCGGGTACCCAGTGGGCTCGACCGCCGGCCTCACCTCGACGGCGCCTCCCATGCGGGCGGCGGGAATGCGTGCGGCGAGCGCGACGGCAGCGTCGATGTCGCTCGCCTCGACGAGGTAGTAGCCGCCGAGCGGCTCCCGCGTGCCGGCGAAGGGGCCGGCGGTACGGATCGTCTCACCCTCGTGCACGCGCACCGTCGTCGCAGTGTCCGGCGGCTGGAGCTGGTTGCCGTCCTCGACTTCGGGGCTCTGGAAGAACGCCACGTACTCGTCGACGATTGCCTGCCGTTTGCCATCCGGCAGCTGCTCGAGTCGCGTTTGGGCGCCGTTGAAGTAGACCTGCAGCACGTACCTCATGGGGTCGTCTCCGTCTCGTCGATGAGCTGGCCGACCTCGATCAGGTGTCCGTCGGGGTCGCGCGTGTAGCAGCGGATCTCTCGGCCGCGGTCGATCGGCGGCGTGAGGAAGGTTGCGCCGCGTGCGCTCCATTGCTCATAGACCGCCTGGATGTCGGCGACGCGGATGTTGAGGAAGCTCGAGACGCGGTCGGGATCCGGTGGCGTCTCGAGCGTGACGGTCGGCTTGTCCTCCGTCGGCTCGCCCCCGACGTTGATGACGATCCACCCGTTGGCGAGCGCGATGATCGATGGCTCGCCGGCGAGCACCGTCTCGCCGCCGAGCACCTCGGTGTAGAAGCGCCGTGAGCGCTCGACGTCGTCGGACACGACGAAGTGGGTCAGCACGATGCCCTCGCGCGGGGCGGGAAGCTCTGGCATAGGGTCGTCTCCAACGCTCGAGTATTCAGTCAGTGCACTAACCTAGCAGCTCTCTCGCTGGTGTCGTGCTATGCAGTTAGGTCACTGACTGATAGGGGAGCCAGATGGACCCACTTGGAGTCCAGCCAGCAGCCACCAGTGCGCCGCCCCGCGCGATCCTCGCCGAGCACGCGCCGGCGCCCGACCTGGAGGCCGCGTGAGTGTCTTGCAGGATCGACGCAGGACCGCGGTCGGAGCGCTGATCGCGGCACACGAGCTCGTCGACATCTCCGGCGAGCCGGTGCCGGTCCCCGATCCGGAGTCGCTCGTCCACCTGCAGTTCCGGCGCTATGCCGGCTGCCCGTTCTGCACGCTGCACCTGGGCTCGATCGTTCAACGCCACGACGACATCCGGGCCGCCGGCATCCGCGAGGTCGCCGTGTTCCACTCGACCGCCGAAGACCTGCGCTCGTACCAGCCCGAGCTGCCGTTCCCGGTCGTCGCCGACCCGGAGAAGCGCCTGTATCGCGAGTTCGGCGTCGGCTCCTCGCTGCGCGCTCTGGCCGACCCGCGCGCGTGGGTTCCCGCGGTGCGGGGGATCCGCCGCAAGCCGGACCCGCTCTCGGGCGATCACCGGACCGGCCACCTCGGCCGTCCGGCCGACTTCCTGCTCGCAAGCGACGGCCGTGTGCTCGCCCGCAAGTACGGCGCGCACGCCTACGACCAATGGACCGTGGACGAGTTGCTCGGCCTTGCCGCGAGCGCGTGAGAGCTCACTCAGCTGGAGTGGAGCACCGTTCGTTCGCGATCAGGCGAGCGAGTCGATCCAGCGCTCGAGCCGGCGCATCTCGCGCGAGAGGACGTTCGGGTCGCGCAGCGTGTTGGCCAGCAGGGCGGCGCCCTGCACGCCCGCGAACAGCGTCGTCGCCAGATCGCCCGGCTGCTTGCGGCCCATCTCGCGGAACTGTGCCTCGGCCCAGTCGAGTACGAGGCGGAACACCTCGGCGGCGTCCTCGGCGAGCGCGGTGTCCTGCTTGTTGAGCTCCGAGGACAGGCTTCCGATCGGGCAGCCGTTGGCCGCCACGAGGTCCGCGACGTCCGCCCACGAGCGGGCGAGCGCCTTGAGACGCGCTCTGGGTGTCGACCGCCTCTCGATCGACGTCAGCAGGGCCTGGACGCTCTCGGCCCGCGTGTCGATGACCGCGCGGACGAGGTCGTCGCGCGTCTTGAAGTAGTAGTAGACGTTGCCCGGCGGCACGTCCGCGGCGTGCGCGATCTCGGCGAGCGTCGTCCGTTCCACGCCCTGCCTGTGCAGCAGCTCGCCGGCACTCTCGACTAGCAGCTCCCGCTTCCCAGGCCTCTTCTCCGTTGCTGAGTGAGTCATCTGACTTGCCAAGGATACCCCACTTCGGCGAGTCCCTTAACTCGTCCAGCTAAGTTAGCTGACTCACTTACCATAGACCCTCAAGGATCTGCCGCATGGCCGGCGGGCGGGCGATCACGCGCGCGCGGCGCGGCTGCTCGACTCCGAGGGCGGCGACCCCGACCGCGCGGCCGTGCACCTCCTAGCGGCGGAACCGGCCGCTGACCCATGGGCGCTGCACACGCTGCGCGCGGCCGCCGGGCGCGCGCTCGCACGTGGCGCTCCGGAGGCAGCGGCGGCGCTCATGCGGCGCGCAGTCGCGGAGCCCCCGGCACAGAACGAGTGGGCAGCCACCCTGCTCGAGCTCGGCCGCGCCGAGCGACTTGCCGGAGCACCGGACGCCGTCGAGCACCTCCGGCAGGCGCTCGAGCGGGCGACCGATCGGCGGCTCCGTGTGGAAGCCGCCCGAGAGCTGTCCGCCGCACTCGCCATTGCGGCCCGCCTCGAGGAGGCGGTCGAGTTGCTGGAGGACGTGATCGAGCGGGCACCGGATCGCGAGGCCGCGCTGCTGCTCGAGGCCCACCTCTTCGGCCTGAGCCAGGCCAGCGACGCGCTCGCCGCGCGCGTCGCTCCGCGCCTGGAGCGTGTCTGCGAGGGCGTGCTCGGCGACACGCCCGGCGAGCGCCTGGCGCTCGCGGCGAACGTGTTCCACCGGACCTTTCTCGGACTCGGCAGCGGCGACGAGGTGGCGGCGCTCGCTCGCCGCGCCTGGGGGAAGGGGCGCCTCGTGCGCGAGGCGACCGGGGATCACTTCGCCCTCTACGGCCCGCTGATCGCACTCCGCGACAGCGACCACCACGACGAGCTTCGACCGATGTTCGAGGACGCGATCGCGGACGCACGCGCCCGCGGTTCGGCGGCAGCCGTTGCGCTGACCCTGAGCACCCTCGGTCGGCTCGAGCAGCTCCAGGGAAACCTGCTTGATGCCGAGGCGGCCGGTCGCAGCGCGCTGGAAGCGGCTGGATCCTCGACGCACTACCGCCTCATCCTCCCGCTCGCCCTCTCGGCTCTCATCCTTCCGCTGGTAGAACACGGGCGGCTCGACGCCGCCGACGACGTTCTCGCCGCGCACCGGCTCGCCGCCGGCCCACCCCCGCCGACGACAACCGGCAACCCCTTCCTCGCCGCGCGCGCCAAGCTCCGGCTCGCCCAGGGCCGCGTCGACGACGCGGTCAACGACACCAACATCTGGCTCGAGCGGCAGCGGCTACGCGGCGGGCTGAACGCCGTCGGGGCCAGCTCGATCCTCAACCCCGCGCTGCCGTTCCTCGCGGCGGGCGACAACGAGACCGCCGAGACCCTCGCCGAAGAAATGCTCGCCGTGGCCACGCGCTGGGAGGTGGCTGGGCACACCGGCAGCTGCCTACGTGCGCTCGCTCAAGTCACCGGCGGAGAGCGCGCGATCAAACAGCTCCGACAAGCAGTCGCACTGCTCGAACAAGGCCCCCGGCGGCTCGAGCTCGCGCACGCGCTCGTCGAGCTTGGCGCGGCGCTGCGACGCAGCAACAAGCGCGCCGACGCGCGCGAGCCACTACGCGCCGGCATGGAACTCGCGCACCGCTGCGCCGCCCTGCCGCTCGCCGAGCGCGCGCAGCAAGAGCTACGCGCCACCGGCGCACGCCCGCGCAGGCTCGTCTTCACCGGCCTCGACTCGCTCACCGCCCAAGAGCGCCGCGTGGCAGAGATGGCCGCCGAGGGCCTCTCCAACCCCGAGATCGCTCAGGCCCTGTTCGTCACCCGCAGGACGATCGAGACCCACCTCGGCCACGTCTACCAGAAGCTCGATCTCGCCTCCCGCGACCAGCTCGCCGCGGCGCTACCAAGGCGTCGCGACGGCCGCGGCCCGCGGGGCAGCGCGAAATCCGGCCACCCAGGCGAAACAGCTCTAGATCCGGCCTAGGAACCGTCCCAAGGCGTGGCCAGGCTGCGGCGATCAGCGCCAAACCGAGACGACGGTCATCGAGGCCGCGCGCCCAGAACCCCGCCCACCGGCACCCGCGCCCGCAACCAACCAATCCGAGCAAGCCAGACAGCTGCCTGTCGCAGGGACCGGTCGTCTCCGGCGATGCGCCGCTAACCGCTATCCCCCGCTTGGACGTCAGGACCGAGCCTGTACCGCGTCGGTACCTTGAACCGACGACAGAACACCGTGCACGACCCTCCGCGAGCCGTAAACGCCCGCGCAGCGCCGTTCGACGGGAACAGTTGACCTCTTCCTGCTCGGAAGTGGTCACGCGTGCAACGCACAGCAATCCGGATGGGCTATTTGCAGGGCTTTCAAGCCCTCTGCTGGACTCGAACCGGCGACCCCTTCCTTACCATGGCAGTCCGGCTCATCGTCGCGACGCGCGCCGGAGCGCGGCAGCGCCTACACAGCGCCGTTTCTGGCGTCCTGCAAGCGACTGCAGGAATCCGCAGGTTCCGGCACCCTCCGGTACCGCGTGGGTACCTCGGCGGAGGACGCGCCTGCGAGATGGACGGCTCTCGTGAGCACCGCAGGTAGGCCTCGCCGCCGCGACGCTCGGTGGCGTCCGAGCCGGCTGCAGGCCGACCAGCTTGACGAGGACGTGGAGTGGATGCAGGCGCGCGTTCTCGCTCGATGCGTTGGGTGGAGCCTGCATTTCCGGTGTGGCGGCGCCAACGCGCGTGGAGATCGACACCGAGGTGCTCGCCCGCTTGCGCGCGCGCCCCGCGCGTTGATCGAGAATCTGGCCCGGATTGACCTGGGTTCGCGGCGCGGCGCGACGCGCAACGCGCTCGACGAGCAGACCGCCGCTGAGTTGGGCGTCCGGGCCGAGCACGACGCTCGCCACGCCTCCGCGTGACGCGGGGTCGTACTCGACGCCAGCGTGCTGCCGTCGGCGACCGTCTGGCGGCGTGACAGCTTGCCGTCGCTGCTCGACGTAGTCAGGATGGGTCAGATCGAGGCGGGCGCCGCAGCTCCGAAGGAGGTGCCCGACGGGCTGGCGGGCCGCTACGTCCGAGATCGCGTCAGGGGCGTTCCTCGGATGCTGAGCGCGCTCGCCGTCGTCGCCCGGGATCCGCTCGACGCCCGGCCGGAGCTCCCCCCCGCGATCGCGCCCATGACTACCTCGTCGCGCTTGCCAGCGCCGCGGGCGCGGAAGCCGATCGTCACCGGCGACCCGTGACCTCGTCGAGCACGCGGGGCTCGAGCTACCGGCGCTCAGCGCCAGACAGGCCTGCGCGGTTCGGCGTGACGGACGGCTGAGCTGAGCCCGAGACGGCTCGCTGCCCCGGCTCCAGCCGCGCGGCCTCAGCTGCGCGGCATGGCGAGGGCGTTTGCCCCCCTCTGGTGTTCCGGCTGTTGGGCGCGACGCTGCGCCGGCGCGTGGACGCGCGCGAGACGGTCGCAGCCTTCGCCGACGAGCTCGACACGACCGACGACACGCGCCGGGTGCGCACCGCGATCGGCGCGAGCACGCCTCCGCTGCCGCAAACTGCGTCGAGCTGCGACGTGCGCCGGGTTGGACGTTCTGCGTCGCCGAGTGACGCCGGCCGCTGAGCAGGCTCGGGCGCGCCCGCGCCATCCGCTCAACGCTCTAGCGTCCGTGGTGATGGCTCTCGAGGAGCTCATGGCGACAGCGAGCGAGGCGCCGGCGGCGCGGCGGCTGCGCGGCCTCGTGGAGTGGGTCGGCGAGGGCCGTTCGCTCACCCAGACCGGCCGGCTCCGGCGCGCGGACGCGCTCGCGCTCGTCGAGCTGCTGGACACCGGCGACCGGCTCGATCCACGGTTCCCGATCCACAGCAGCGCCGAGCTGCACCGGCTCACCCTGTTGGTCGAATGGGCGAAGGCGTGCCGCCTCGTTCGCGTCGTGCACGGGCGGCTCGTGCCCGTCAAGAAGGCCGCCAAGCTGCTCGACCGACCACTTGAGCTCGTGACTCGCATGCTCGAGGCGCTCCCGCGGCTCGGCGACGAGCTTGGCGACTCGCTCGTCGCATTCGACGCCGCCCACACTGTCGCGGCGGTCTTCGGCGAGCTCGTCGGGCGCGGCGGGAGCCTGTCGACCGATCGCGCGCGCGAGGTCGCGTGGAAGACGGCCGCGGCGCGCTACTGGTTCCCGCACGCGAGCGAGCAGCAGCTCGAATGGCAGCGCCGCGGCAGCGACGGCGACCTACGACGACTGCTCATGACCGCCGCCGAGCTCGGCGTGCTCACCTTCACGGACCGCGCGATCGAGCTCACCGGATTGGGCCACCGCTGCGTGCCCGCGTGGCTCGGCCTGGGGACGTCCGAATCCGGCGTTCTGACCGTCAAGGTCACGCTCGAGGATTCGGCCGCTCCGGTCGTCTGGCGCCGGCTGCGCGTGGCGGCCGACATCCGCCTGGACCGCTTCCACCAGGTGCTGTGCGCGGCGATGGGCTGGGAGGACTCCCACCTGCATGTCTTCGAGCGCGGCGACGAGCGCTACGGGCACCCGAACCCTGAGATCGAGATCGAGGATGACCGCCAGAAGACGCTTGACGACCTGCTCGCCGCGGTGGGGGACCGGTTGGACCATGAGTACGACTTCGGCGACGGCTGGCGCCATGTCATCGTCGTGGAGGCAAGCGCAGCGGGCGACGACGCGACGCCGCGGTGCATCGACGGCGCGGGCCGGTGCCCGCCCGAGGACGTCGGCGGCATCTCTGGGTACGAGGAGCTCAGACGCGTGCTCGCCGACCCGCGCGACGCCGAGCACGAGCACATGCTGGGGTGGCTGGGTATCTCGGACGCGCGCGAGTTCGACGCCGCCGCCTTCGACCTCGAGCGCGCGAACGCCGCCATCGCCGGCGCGCTCGCCGATCACATAACGTAGCCACGGCGTGCCCGCGACCCTCCCCGACCTGCTCGCCGACGCTCCAGCGAACGAGCGCTCGCTGCTGGAGCTGCGCGCGGAGTGGCCGAGCCTGCCGGAGGCGCACGAGCGCGTGGCGGCAAGGCTGCGAGTGTTCGTGCTCAACTGGGATCCGCTCGGCCCGTGGGCGCCGTCCGAGGCCAGGGCAACGGCGACAGGCGACGGGGACAGCTTCGAGCTCGTCCTCTACGTCCCCCCTGGAGGCCGCCCGCGACGCCGAGCTGCTCGGCGACGTCTGCCGCTCGGTTCTCGAGGTCGGCGCCGGCCAGGAGCTGCTGCTCAGCTCGGGCGCGTACGCGCAGCTCACGCACGCCGGGAAGGCCCCCGGTTTGCTGTCTGCCACGGGCACGCTGTCCGCGCTCGGGCAGCCCGCGTTCGCCCCGGCCGGCGACGGCTGGGAGCCGATCGGACTCGGCGCGATCCAGGATCTCGTGCAGGCGCAGCTCGGGCCCGTCGACCTCGACGGCTGGCGCGCGATCGGCGAGGCCTCGGCGGCGCTTGACGAGCCGACCTACGGCCTGCCGCTCGCGCTTCTGAGCCGGCTCGAGCAGGCGATTCACCGGGTCCCCGGCGAGACCGCGACCGACGAGCTGTTGCACGGCGACGCCCGCGGCGGCGCTCGAGCTGGCGGAGCAGTTGCGCAACCGACCGGCCGACTTCGAGGAGTGGATCGACGCCTGGATGGCGCACGACTGGATGTCCGAGCTGGCCTGGGACCTCGCGCGGCGCGGACTCGTCAACGACGCCGTGCGGGTCGCTGACGCCTTCGCCTAGCTCGACCCGCAGCATTGCTCCATGTACGCCGGCGACGGGGCGGTCATTCTCGCCGAGGCCGGCCGCGCGCACGACGCCCGCGCGCGCGCCGAGGCCAACGTGCGCGCCTTCCCGCGCGACGTCTGGGCGCGCGTCCACGCCGGCGACGTGCACCGGGAGCTGGACGACCACCAGCAGGCTGAGCGCGAGTACCGGCGCGCCGGCGCGCTGGCGGAAGGCGTCGGCGACGGCCACGA
>JBOGYU010000166.1:0-9272 GCA_050696935.1 Solirubrobacteraceae bacterium
TGCTCGTGCACGCCGCCGACCAGGCGACGCTCCGCAAGCCCGGCCCGAAGGGCGGCGACGCCAGCGCCGGCAAACTGCTGCGTAACCTCTGGCGCCCGGCCAACCCGAAGATCCTCGGCCACACGCTCCGCCACGGAGGCGCCCGGCCCGCGCGCATCGACGACGCACAGACGTTCGCCGACGGCGACGTCCTGGACGTCCCGGGCCGCTTCCGCGTGATCCACACGCCCGGGCACACGCCGGGGCACTGCGCCCTGCTGCTCGGACGCGGCGACGTGCTCTTCGTCGGCGACGCGCTCATCACCCACGAGCTCGTGACCGGCGGCCACGGCGCGCAGGTCATGCCCAGCTATTTCAACGTCGACACCCAGACGGCGTTGCAGTCGCTGGAGGCGCTCGAGCGCCTCACCGCCGGCCTGCTGCTGCCCGGCCACGGATCGCCGTGGCACGACGGACCCGCAGCCGCCGTCGAAAGCGCCCGCCGGCGGCTCGCCGCAGACCACGCGTAATCCTGCGCCGCCGAGCACGCGAGCGGAACGAGCGCGGATCACGACCTCGCTCCGCTTGAGCGCCCAAGTCATCGTTGGCGACAAAGCGCATCAACTGATGCGCTACGGTCTTGAACGGTGTCGCGCGAAGTGCATGTCATCAGGAACACCGACGCGCCCTGCCGGCCCAGAGTCCCAGGAAGGCTGCCATGAGTCGGGCGGCGCGGACCGAAGGCCCGCGCACGACGCTTCGCGTGCCGGAGGGATTGGCCCGTACGGCCGAGGCGCTTGCACGGGAGCTCAGCGTGTCCCGCAACGATGCGCTCTTGCGCTTGGCGACTCGTGGCGCTCGGCAGTACGAGAGGGAACGCAGCATCGCCGAACTACGCGATCGGCGCTGGGATGCGGTATTGGCGAGCCTCGGCGACCCGAGCGAGGGCGATTTCCCCGCCCCTGAGGCGGCCCAGACGGCGGTGCTCGAAGCGCGCGATCACTCAGCCGAACCCAGCCGCTGATCGCCTGTGGAGGCGCTCGGGCCCGAGGCGGCCGTCTGGGACACTACGGTTCTCTCGCGCATCCAGCCTGAGGGCGACGTAGCGGGGTATGTCCTCGGCAGGGCGGCGCTCGGAGAGCCGGTGTCCCTCGCGGCCCCCGCTGCGCTCGAGGTCGCCTACGGATATGAGCTGAAGGCGACTGAGGATCCTCGCTATCGCAGATTGCTCGCCTGGTTCGCCGGCCTCGTGGCGAGCGGCAGCTTCAACGTCGTGCCCCTCGACGGCCGGGCGGCGATCGTCGCGGGGCAGATGCGGGCCAGGTCACGTCACCCGCCGCCACGGCGTCGCGGGGATCCGCGGAGCAAGACGATGCGCCAGGCGTCCTGGCTGATGGACGTCGAGATCGCAGCCACTGCTTTCGCGGCCGGCCTCGATGTGGCCACGGACAACGGGGGTGACTTCGAGTTGCTCAGCGACCTCCTTGCAGAGCTCTACCCCGAAGCGGCCCGGCTCGTCGTAAGCGACCCGCCGATCTGATTCTGCGGGCTCCGCTCGGAGATCGCCGACTCCGAAAGTGCTGGCCGCGAGCAGCATGTCGATCAGGTCCAGCGCTTCGCAGCGAGACGGCGTGTCGTCCGCCTCTTCTGGCCCGCCAGCGTCGGGCCCCAGGCGATCAAGGCGGCCTCGGCGGGCCGCAACTGGAGGTAGATCGCGTTCATTAGCAGTACACGAGGTCGTGCTCGTCCAGGCGGCGCTCACACCACGCGCGGTAGCGCCTCCCGGCTCTCCTGGCAGATTCGCGTGACGGTCGACTTGTCGACGACCTGCTCGCCGATGATCTCTCGAACGACGCCGCCGCGGCGACCGTGCTCGCGCTCGAACACGACGGAGCCGGCATCTACAACATCGTCGACGACGAGCCCGCGCGGCTGTTCGCGGGCGAGGCCCTGGTGATGATGGGAACCGAGTCCCGCGGCGCCTCGAACGCGAAGGCCAAGCGCGAGCTCGGGTGGACGCTGCGCCACCCCACCTGAGAATCGGGCGATTTACAGGACAGCCTCCGCCTGGTACCAGAGGCGACGCAGGCGCCAGCTCGCACTGCTCCTTCTGCCTGACAGCAAAGTTTCTCGACTTTTGGCGCCTCCGCGCGGGTCCGCAGGGCGGACATGGCAACTCGAAGCAGTAGCGGGCGGAGCGGTCACGGCTTCCTACGTCGCTGGCTGGTCGGCCCGGTCTGCGAGGCCGTGGATACGCGTCCAGTACTCCTCGCGAGCGTCTTCGTCGATCTCTATGGGCACACTCAGCGAGACGCCCCTTCGATCGTTGCCGTCCTTGCGTGGAGCCGAGAACCAACAGCTCTCGTGTGACTCGCTCTCCATGAACTCGCCTCTGCCCAGTGCGATGAACGACTTGCCGTCGAGGTAGAGCGTCCGCCCGGTCTTGGACAACTGCACCCGCGCTATCCGCCCGGACTTCATGCGGTTGTCCGGCCAGCGCGTCTCGACGTACATGATGCGGGATTTCACGACCCGCGAGCCTACCCGCGGGCTTCTGCTTTCGCCTGGGAGGAGCGTCCGAGCGGCTTGGCGCTGGCGACGCTCCCTCTCCTCCGTGGGACTGCTGGCTCTGTCTGACAGCAAGAGTTGCGTCTCTTGCGTCGCCCGGGGCGTCGGCGAAGCCAACAAGGGTTGAAGGTGTTCCTCTGGCGAACGGACAAGGGCATCGAGTACGTGAAGCCCGGCACGGGCTGACCCGACGCTTCCGCCTTCGCCTGGCAGCACATGCGACCGGGGCGGCCCCGCCGAACCGCACAACGGGTACGACTGGGCGCGGCAGAAGCCACCGGCGCGTGGATGCGGGACCCGTTGGCAGTCCCGGAGGGGGAGCTTCTTACTCACTCTCCACGCGCGGCGGTCTTGAGCAAGCCGTATCAGACCGCCGATCGGCTGTCTCCGCTACGTTCGGATAGACCGTGTGCGGCGAGCATGTCGACCAGGGCAGCTTCTTCGGCGGGGAGCGGCCGGCGGGGGACGACCGGTGGAGCTGGCTTCCGGCAGCCCCTGCGAGTGCGCTGCCGCGACGGCCGAGTGGTTCCAGCGTCAACTCGCGTCGTAGCTCGACTGCTCCTTTCGCCTGAAGGGGTACTCTGCGGCGCTTCGCCTCGATGCACTGCTTGCAAGCCCCGCGGATGAGAAGCGGGCACGCGCGGCATCGAAACGAGCGCGCGAGAAGAACCACAGCCTTTGAGTCGGCCGCGGCTGGAAATGCCGCTCCCCGCTGCTCTTGGTCGAGAGGCGCGAGAGGGCGTCGCGTTCACTGATCTGTCACGCGTCGTGGAGCCCGTCGTCTTCCAGGCTCTCGACCCATTCGGCGATTCCTTCGGCCCATCGTGACCCCGCCAGCGAGAGGTCGTCGTGGCCGACGTCGGGGAAGAGCTCGATCCGCTTCCGGCCGGGTGCGGCCTCGAACAGAACCTGGCCGTGCAGGGGCGGAACGATGTCGTCGCGCTCGCCGTGCAGCACCAGCAGCGGCGCGTGCAGCCGGCGGATCAGGCGCAGGCACGGGTAGGCGTCCGGGACCAGCGCTCGTGGGATGAACGGATAGTGCAGCCGCGCGAGGTCGCGGACGCTCGTGAAGCACGATTGCAGGACCAGCCCCATCGGCGGTTGCTCGAGCGCCAGCCCGAGGGCGACCGCGCCTCCCAGCGACTCGCCGACATAGACGATGCGCGAACCGTCGACGCGCGCCTGCTCCAGCAGCGCCGTCCGCGCGGCGCGGGCGTCGCGGTAGGTGCCCTGCTCGTCCGGTCGTCCGCTGCTGTGGCCGTAGCCGCGGTAGTCGAACACGAGCACGTCGAACCCTGCGGCCGATAGCAGCCCGACTTCCCGAACGCGATCACCGACATTGCCGGCGTTGCCATGACAGAACAGGACGTGGCCGATCGATGGTGCCCGCGCCGGTACCCACCAGCCATGCAGTCGCTCGCCGTCCTCGGTCCCGAAGGAGATGTCGGCGAACGGCAGACCGCTGTCGGCCGGCGTTTCCGTGATTGAGTGCGCCGGGAAGTAGACCAGCGAGTTCAACAGCCGGCGAACCGGCGAAGCGGACAATCTGGGCGCGGGGCTCGTCAAAACGGACTTCGGCCAGGCTACGCGGCGCCAGCGCATAGGCCACGTCCACGACCGTGACCTGCGGGCGGTGGGGTTGACGGGTGGGGCGCGTGCGAGACGGTCGGGGGACGATGCCGGACGCTGAGCGCCAGGAGGCCTTCGAGCCCGCCGAGAACCAGGTGGGGGAGCAGGGCGGTCGGGCCGTCGCCCGGGCGCTGGTCTCCGCGCCATTGGGCGATCCGGTACGAGTGGCTGAGGTGCTCGCCGGCGGTGGGGACGAGTGGCGCGCCGGGGTGGTTGACGGCCTCCAGCGGACCAGCGGCAACCGTGCGGTCACCCGGATGCTCCAGCGCCGGACGACCTCCCACGCGCGGACGTGGATCAGGGTGCCCGCGGGCGGTCAAGGGCGACGCGGGAGTGTCGCGGAGCGTCCTCTCGCGCCCGCCGCTCTCCCGGGCGCCTGCGGCGCCGGCCGCCGCGCCGGATGTGGCGACGCCCGCCAAGGAGACCGGAATCGCCGAGAGCGGGTCGACGGGCCGGTACACGGCGGCCGCCAAGAAGCTGGGCGCCGACTGGGATTCGCTCAAGATCCCGAGGAGCGCGCGAAAAAGCTCGCCGAAGCCGCGCTCGCCGAGCTCAAGGCAGCCGGCGTGCCGGAGTACACGATCGTCGTCGCCGACCTCGGCGTGAGCGCCGGCCAGACTAGAGCGCCGCTTCCCCCGTGCTGACCGCTGTCGTCGTCAGGCAACACGAAACACCCGACAGCGCGTGCCCTGCTTTACGCGACAGCCTCGCGTGGAGGCGACAGCGACGGCGCTCCGCGACGCGGACCACGCCCACCAGACGGAACGCAGCCGCACGACGCGGACGGCCATTCGCCGAGACTCCGTCGTCGCGAGGCCCCGGAAGGTGAGCCCGCGAGCGCGAAGCGCAGCGATCGTTGAGCGCAGGTCCCGGCCGCCGACGACGACGGAAACCCGGGGACGACGACCGGGACCGGAGTCTCCGAACGCGACGTCTCACGGCAGCCCGTACCCTCGCCGGCCGCGGCTGTGCCTCCCTCCCGAGGCCGCCCAAGCAGCAGCCGCCGGGGCGATGACCGGGAGACTGGGCGGTCCGCGGCGTGGCCTCCCCGGCGCGCTCGAGCGCGAGCTTGCGAGCGCTGCGCCGGGAGGTCATGCCGGCGGACCGACCCCCAGCCACGCCCGGGCCGGTCGTACTGGCTCAGTCGCCAAGCTCTTGGGGGCGCTGAGCCGGTCCCGCCACGTCGGTTTCCGGCGTCCAGCCGAGCTGCTGGCGGAGGCACTTCGGGAGAGCGCTGACGACGAGGTCGTACGAGTCCTCGATCAGGTCGCGCGCGAGCTGGTCGGGAAGACTGCCGTCGAGCGTGATCGTGTTCCAGTGACGCTTGTTGAGGTGGTAGCCGGGGCGGATCGCGAGATAGGTGTGTCGCAGCTGGGCGGCCAGCTCCGGCTCGCACTTGACGCTCACCTCGAGCGGCGCGCGCTCGAGCGCGCTCAGCGCGAACATCTTGCCGGCGACCTTGAAGACGGAGTGCTCGGGCCCGAAAGGGAACTCCTCGATCGCGCCGGCATGCTGAAGGCACCACCGACGCAGCTCGGTCGCGTCCATGCGCTGATCGTCTCATCTTGGGCTACGTGAGGGCGCGAACGGCAGCCCCGGTTGCCACCGCCTCTCGTCCATTGCGGTACTGGCGCGACGACGCATCGGCGCTGCTCCTTGTGCCTCGAAGCGACAGTCCGCGCCGAGATCCGCGCCGCGCCGGAGAACGCGCGCAGCCGCGCGATCCCCGAGCGGCTGGGCTTCACCCAGGAGGGCACGCTGCGCCAGGTCGAGCGCGTCGGCGACCGCTACCTGGACAACGTCGTCTACGCGATGCTCGCGGAGGACTGGAAGGGCTGAAGCGCCGCGAGCCAGCCGCGCACGGCGGTGCGGAGGCCCTCGCGGTCGGACTTGAGCCCGTGGTCGCCGCGGATCACGGCGACCTCGCGCAGGCCGGCCGGCGCCGGCACGCCGAAGCGGTCGCGCTCGTCCTGGACCACGAGGACGGGCACGGACACGCCGTCGAGCTCCTCCTGGCGCGACTTGCCCGACGGCGCGACGAGCGGGAAGGCGAGGCAGAGGACGCCCACGGCGCCGACCGCCTCCGCGGTGCGGCACGCCACCCGCGCGCCCGACGAGCGGCCGCCGGTCACGACCGGGAGGCCCGCGAGCGGCCCGGCGCGAAGCTGCTCGACCACGGGGATCCACGCCTGGTCGAGGAGATGGGCGGCCGGGGTCGACCGGCGGCCCGCGACCCGGTAGGGCTGCTCGACGAGCGCGACCGTGATCCCGAGGCCGTTCGCGACCTCCGTGGCGAGCACGAGATCGGGCGCGCCGACGCCGCCGCCCGCGCCGTGGCCGAGGACGAGCGCGCCGCGCGCGTCGCCGGCGGGATGCAAGTGCGCCCGCGCGGGGCCGTGCGGGGTGTCGAGCTCGAGCATGCCCGCAACGGTAGCCTCGGCGTGGTGTTCGACCACGTCGCCATCGCCGTCTCGGACCTGGCCGCGTCCGAGCGGTTCTACCGCACCGTCCTCTCCGTGCTGGGGGTCGAGCCCGGCCACGCGGACGCCGAGCTCGTCGAGTGGGAGGACTGGGACATCATGCCCACGGACCGCGAGCACCCCGTGACCCGCGGCCTGCACGTCGGGTTCCGCGCGCCGAGCCGCGCGGCTGTGGACGCCTTCTGGCAGGCGGGGATCGACGCCGGGTACCGCGACGACGGCGCGCCCGGGCCGCGCACGGAGTACGGACCTGACTCCTACGGCGGGTTCCTGCTCGACCCGGACGGCAACAGCGCCGAGGCCGTGCACGGCGAGCGGGCGCGCCCCGTGCCCGACGGCCGCGTCGACCACCTGTGGATCCGCGTCGCCGACCTCGCGGCGTCCAAGCGCTTCTACACGACCATCGCGCCCCACGCCGGGATCCGGCTGGGGGACGACGAGCCCGGCCGCGTGCAGTTCACGGGCGAGGACTACAACTTCTCGCTGATCGACGACGAGCGGCCGCTCACGGAGCACGTCCACCTCGCGTTCCCCGCCCGCGAGGACGCCACGGTGCGCGCGTTCCACGCCGCCGCGCTCGCCGCCGGCCACGAGGACCACGGCGGTCCGGGGGAGCGCGCCGTGTACCACCCCGGCTACTACGGCGCGTTCGTCCTGGACCCCGACGGGCACAACGTCGAAGTCGTCAACCACAACCGCTGAGCGATGACCGACGACGCCGCCCGCCACATCTCGCGCGAGGGCCTCGCCGCGCTCGAGGCCGAGCGGTCGCGAGCGGACCGGCGAGCCGGAACGCTGAGGACGGCGGGCCTCAGCGGCTGACGTCGTAGACCAGGTGGGTGACCCGGTCGCCGCCCACGATCGTGGTCGGGTTCTCCAGCCGCAGCGGCTCGGCCAGGCCGCCAGTGGCGAAGAACGGGCGGCCGGACCCGAACACCACCGGGACCTGGTTGACCACCACCTGGTCGATCAGCCCGAGCCTGAGCGCCTGGCCGCCGATCTGACCGGCGGCCACGTCGACGACCCGGTCGCCCGCGAATTCCTTGGCGGCGGTAATCGCCTTCTCGACGCCGTCGACGAACGTGAACGGTGCGGTGTCGGCGTACTCCCAGTCCGTCGGCGGCCGGTGGGTGACGACGAAGACGTGCTCGCCGGCGGCCGGCTTGCCGTTCCAGCCGTTGGTCATGTCGAACACCCGCCGTCCGATGACATTCGCAGCCATGTAGCCGTACAGGTCCAGCATGAAGTCGGCCGACGCCTGGGTGGTCCGGGACTCGCCGTCGGAGCCCGGGAAGCTCCAGGCGACATCGCCGTTGCCTAACCAGTCGAACAGCGGCCCGACGCCGTCGTTGTCGTCGGCCATGAACCCGTCCAGGGAGACCACCGCGCCCATGATCGTCTTGCCCATGATTTCGCCCTTTCGCTTGCCATCTTGCACCACAACGATCGATTCGACGGCCGCGGCGTCTCAAGTATCGCTGTCCTGTCGACGACTACTGCCTTCGCCTGTCAGCGAAAGCGCACGGCAACATGTGCTGGCGCGCCCCGCTATCGCTTGCGCGACCGGCGAGAGCCCAGGCGACTTTGGCGCGGTCGAGCGCCACACGTGTCGGTTAGTCTGCCCCGCGTGGGCGCCGACGACGACGACCTTCCGACGATGCCGTTCGCCTCCGCCGCCGAGTGGGAGCGGTGGTTGGAGGACAACCATGCCGGGTCGGAGGGCGTGTGGATCAAGATGGCCAAGAAGGGCTCCGGCATCGACAGCGTTCACTACCCCGAGGTGCTGGAGAGTGCGCTCTGCTTTGGGTGGATCGACGGGCGGCGCGAGCCGCTCGACGAGCGCTACTTCCTCCAGCGGTTCACGCCGCGGCGCCCGCGTAGCCGGTGGTCACGGATCAACCGCGAGAAGGCCGAGCGGCTCATCGCCGACGGCAGGATGCGTCCGGACGGCCTCGGGGAAGTCGAGCGAGCGAGAACGGACGGCCGGTGGGAAGCCGCCTATGAGGGCCAGAAGCGCAGCACGGTTCCCGACGATCTGCAGCGCGAACTGGACGCGCGTCCCGGGGCGAAGGCGTTCTTCTTGCAGCTCAACGGCCAGAACCGCTACGCGATTCTCTACCGGCTCCAAGAGGCCGCGAAGCCGGAGACGCGCGCTCGACGGCTGGCGAAGTTCGTCGCGATGCTCGAGGCAGGCGAGACGATCTACCCGTAACTCGAGACGGCGGGCCGATGAAGCCCGACAGCCGCGCGCTCGCGGTCGCCACTGTCTGACCCGTCGACGTCCGAGCAGGAGACGGGCTGCTCGCCGGCGAAGGTGGCCGGCGTGCTCGTCTCCGTTGAGATGCGCAGCCGGCTGCGCGCGCGCGAACGGCTGATCGGCGCCTGGCTGGACCTCGGCTCGCCCGCGACCGCCGAGCTGACCGCGGCCGCCGGCTTCGACGTCGTGATCGTCGATCTCGAGCACGGCGCCGGCGACGAGTCCGCGGCCCGGGGGCAGATCGCCGCCGCGGGTGGGCCGGTGCTGGTACGGACGCCCGAGGGCGGCACGCAGGCCGGGCGGATGCTCGATGCCGGGGCCGCCGGCGTGATCTTCCCGCGCGTCGCGTCGGCCGACGG
>JBOGYU010000167.1:0-9264 GCA_050696935.1 Solirubrobacteraceae bacterium
GCGCGCCGGAACGCCATCGCGGTCGCTCCTCCTACGAGCAGCGCCGGCCGGTCCCCGCGCGCGGGCGCCGGCCCCACGCCGCCCTCGCCCTTCCACAGCCTGCCGAGCTCCTCGAGCTGGGTATCGAACGCCCGCCCGCGGGAGCGGAAGTCGGCGCCGGACACGCGGTAGTCGTCCTCGCGGGCTCCGGGAGCGAGGCCGAGAACGAGACGCCCGTCGGACAGGTTGTCGAGCGTCGCGGCCTGCTTGGCGAGCAGCGCCGCGTTGGTCCTGAGCGGAGCCAGGAGGATGTCGGTCACGAGCCGGATCCGCTCCGTCACGGCGGCCGCCGCCGCGAGCGCGATCAGCGACTCGTAGTTCGGATAGACGATCCGGTCGATCGTGCCGAGCGACGAGAAGCCGGCCGCCTCGGCCCTTCGCGCCCATTCGACGATCCCGGCGCGCCCGACGCCGCGCACGGAATTCGGCAGTCCGATCCCGATGTCCATGGCCTCTCCCGCTCGGTGGTCATGGCCACAGTGTGGCTCATTCCGCGAGCGCCGGCGGGACCATCCTTACGACCTGCGCGGTGACGAAGAGGATCGTCGCTCGGGGCTGGCGAACCCGTCGATGGTAATCTCGAGCCATGCGCACAACCATCGACCGTGCCGGTCGGATCGTGGTCCCCAAGCCGCTGCGGGAAGCCCTCTCGCTGCGCGGGGGCGAGACCCTGGAGCTGAGCGTCCGCGACGGGCGGCTCGAGGCCGAGCCGGTCGCCACGCCCATGCGACTCGAGCGGCGCGCGGACGGAGCGGTCGCCGTCCCGCAGCACGAGCTCCCGCCGCTGACCGCGGAGCAGGTGCGTCAGACGCTCGAACAGACCCGCCGGTGATCGCGGCCGACACGAGCGTCGCGGTCGCTGCGTTCGCGTCGTGGCACCAGTCGCACGCCCAGGCGCGCGCGGCGCTGCACGACGGGGCGATGCTGGTCGCCCACTGTGCGCTGGAGACCTACTCGGTGCTCACGCGGCTTCCGATCCCCCACCGGGCGCCGCGGCGCCTGGTCCACGAGTTCCTCGAAGCGCAGTTCCCCGACCCGTATCTCGTGCTTCGGGCCGGCGCGCAGCGCCGCATAACCGCCAGGCTCGTGGAGCTCGGCATCGACGGCGGCGCCGTCTACGACGCGCTCGTGGCCTTCACGGCGAGCGCCGCCGGCGCGACCCTGGTCAGCTGCGATCGCCGCGCGGGCGCCACGTACGAGCGCTGCGGCGTCCAGGCCCGCATCCTCGGCTGACACGAGGACGCCCAGCGCGGAAGCTCACGCGGGCATGACGGCTCCCCCCGCGGGGGCGGGGAGCCCGAACAGCCGCGCGGCCACGCCGCCCAGGACCTCCTCCAGCTCACCCCCGGCGAACGCGCGCTCGACGGCGGCCCGGTTCGCGGCCGGGTCGGCGACCGAGAAGGGGTGGTCGGTCCCGTACACTATCCGGCCGGCGCCCACGAGTCCGGCGGCGGCCCGCATGGCGCGCGGGTGGTAGAGCACCGCGTCGAGATGCAGCCTGGCGAGATCCTCGCTCGGCGGGTGCGACAGCCGCGTCCGGACGCTCGGGTCGGACTGCCACGCCGCGTCCATCCGCCCGGCCAGGAAGGGCACCGTGCCGCCGCCGTGCGCGGCGAGGATCGCGAGGTCGGGGAAGCGCTCCAGCACGCCCCCGAGCACCAGCCGCCAGAGCGCAACGGTGGTTTCGAACGGGAAGCCGAGCCCGACCGGCGCCGCATGGCCGAAGCCCGCCAGCTCCTCGGTGGCGACCGCGTGGTGGGGATGCAGGAACAGCGGCACCCCAGCGCGCTGGAGCGTGTCCCAGAGGGGGTCGAGCGCGTCGTCATCGAGCAGGCGACCGCACAGCCGCGTGCCGCTGACGATCCCGTGCAGCCCGGGCGTCCGGGCCACGTGCGCCGCCACGGCGACCGCCGGCTCGACCTCGTCGGCCGGCACCACGGCCATGCCGCACAGGCGCCCCCCGGTGGCCGCCTCGAGCCCGCCCAGCTCCTCGTTCACCCGCCACGCCAGCTCCACGCTCTCCGGGCCCGCAAACGGCTCCAGCCACGGGTTTCCCATCGAGACCAGCGCCTGGTCGATGCCCTCGCGCACGAGGAACGCGGTCTTGGCCTCGGGCTCCCAGTAGCCCTCGTCGATCGGCCGTCCGCCTCCGTCGCCGCGCGCGTCTTCGCCGGCGAACATGACCAGACGCTCGCGGCCGCGCGCCCCGCGCAGCCGCGGCAGCCCCGCGTGGTCGCGCAGCCGGTCCAGGTACCAGCGCGGGTAGAGGTGCGTGTGGGCGTCGACGACCGGACTCAGCGCGGGCCTCCGAGCGGCGCATAGAGCTCCGGGCGGCGCCAGCGGAGTACGCCGGGGATGGTCGCGTACGGCTTCGGGAAGAGGATGTGCTCGTCCTCGCCGCGCAGGTACGCCAGCCGGTCGAGGTCCAGGTCGGCGATGACGAGGCCCTCCCCGGTCGACTCCGCCAGCACCCCCTCGGGCGCCGCAACGATCGCGACGCCCTGCTCGCCGTCCTCATAGAGGTTCTGGCACGCGGCCGCGTACACCAGCGACTCGATCGCACGGGCCCGCACCACGGTGCGCCAGCTCTCCAGCAGCTCGTTGATGGCGCCGCCGGCGGGGCACAGGATCACCTCGGCGCCCCGGAGCACCAGCACGCGCGCGAGCTCGGGCACGTACACCTCGCTGCACACGAGCAGGCCGATGCGCCCCAGCCGCGTCTCGAAGACCGGCAGCTCGTCCGCCTCGGTGTAGTCGAAGTCCCACGCCGGAATGTCGCGGTAGATGTACGGTCCGCAGGGCGTCGTGCGCCGGTAGGAGCCGGCGATCTCGCCGCGATCGTCGACCAGGTGCAGCGCCATGTGGTGGCGGCCGTCGCCCGCGGGCTCGATGCGGCTCGCGACCACATGGACGCACCGCTCGCGGGCGCGGCGGGCGAGCGGCGCCAGCGCCTCGAACGCGTTCGCCGGGTTCGTTGGCCCGGGGTAGCCCTCGGGGAAGACGACGAGCTCGGCGCCGCCGGCGGCGGCGCGCTCGAGCCACTCGACCGCCGCGGCGGCGTTGCGGTGCTCGTCCGGGCCGCTGTGGCTGCGCGGCTGTACGAGCGCGAGGCGGATGCTCATGCGGGCGCTCCTTGCTCGACGATCGCGGCGCCGCGGCCCGGCACGAAGCGGCCCGTGCCCGGCTCTGCCGGCACGTGGCCCTCGGAGGCGACCAGCTCGCCGCGCAGGTAGGTCTGCACCGCGCCGCCGACGAGCGTCCGGCCGGCGAACGGGGACCAGCCCGCGCGGGAGACCACGTCCTCGTCGCGGACCGTCCAGCGCCGCTCGGGATCGACCAGCACGATGTCGGCGTCGGCGCCCGGCTCGAGACGCCCCTTGCGCGGGTGCAGCCCGTAGCGCCGCACGGGAGCGGTCGCGTACAGCTCGACCACGCGCTCATAGCTCAGGCGGCCGGCGTGGGCCGCGTCGAGCAGGATCGCGAACGTGGTGTCCAGCCCGGGCAGGCCGAATGGTGCCTCCCACACCGAGCCGGCGATCTTCTGCACCCGCGTGGACGGCGCGTGGTCGCTGGACACCAGGTCGAAGCGCGCATCGGCGACGGCGCGCCACATGTCGTCGAGCTCGGCGCGGCTGCGGGCACGCGCAGGCGGCGTGAACTTGCGCAGCGCGCCCTGCTCGAGCGCCTCGTCCTCGAGCAGCGTCAGGTACTGCGGGCAGGTCTCGGCTGCCACCCGCGCCCCGGCCGCGCGCTCGTGCTCGACCTGCTCGAGCACGGCGAGGTGGCTGACGTGGGCGATCACCAGCTCGACGCCGGTGCACCGCGCCAGCAGGCCCGCGACCGCCACCGCGGTCAGCTCGGCCTCGCGGCTGCGCCACGCCGGGACGATCCCGCCGTCCGCCCGCGCGGCCTCGCGCAGCGCGTGCTCGGCGTGGGCGGTGAGCGACTCGTCCTCGCAGTGGGCCAGGCACACGCCGTCGACCGCGGCGATGCGCCGGAAGGCCTCGGCGAGGAGCGCGGCGTCCAGGCCCGGGACGCCGTGCGTCGTGCACGTGAACGCCTTGAAGTAGGCGACGCCGGCGCGCCACAGCGCCGGGATCTCGTCCAGGTGCTCGGGCCACACGTGCGCGGCGAGCGCAAAGTCGACGCGCGCGCGGTCGTCCACGTGCTCGCGCTTGGCGGCGAGCTCCTCCGCCGTCCGCACCGGACCGCCGTGCGTGTGCTCGACGACCGTCGTGACGCCCGCTCGCGCGGCCGCCGCGGTGCCGGTCGGGAAGTCCTCGCGCTCGGGCTCCGCCGGATCCATCAGGTGCACGTGGGCGTCGATCATCCCCGGCATCACCAGCAGCCCGCCCGCGTCCACCCGCCGGCGGGCGGGCTGGACGGCCGCGCTCAGCCGGGTCACGCGCCCGCCGTCGGCGTACACGTGCAGGCGCGCCCGGCCGGTCGCCGTGACGACCGTCCCGCCCTCGATGCCCAGCTCGTGGGTCATCGCGGCGCGGCGACGCGCTCGAGGTCGACCTCGTCGTCGCCGTCGAGGTCGCGCAGCAGGAGGTCGCGCGCGCGGCGCAGGTGCCCGCGCGCCAGCTCCTCGGCGGCGTCGGCGTCGCCCTCGTGCAGCAGGCCGACGAGGCGCGCATGCTCGTCCACGAACTGCCGGCGCTCCGAGCGGGAGCCCACGACGAAGGCGGTGAGCCCGAACACGCGGTCGCGCAGGCTGTCGACCACGTCGCGCAGCGTCCGGTTGCGCGAGGCGTCCAGCACGATCGCGTGCAGGCGGTGGTTGATCCTGGCGAGCCCCTCGATGTCCTCCCGCTCGAGCGCGACCACGTCCTCGGCGACGAGCTCGTCGAGGCGTTCGAGCTCCTCGTCGGAGATCCGCAGCGCGGCCAGGCGCGCCGCGTAGCCCTCGAGCAGCTCGCGGACGAAGAAGAGATTGGCCACCTCGTCGACGGTCAGCGGATGCACCAGCAGCCGGCCCGACGCGTCGCGCTCCAGGTAGCCCTCCAGCTCGCAGCGCCGGAGCGCCAGGCGCACGGGCGTGCGGCTGACCCCGAGCATCCGCGCGACCACGGCCTCGGACAGCGGTGTGCGGGCCGCGAGGCGCCCACCGGCGATCGCCGCCCGCAGCTCGCGGTAGGCCCGCTCCGCCAGGCCGGCACGGGTCTCGGCGGCGCCCCGCTCAGGCATCGATCGGCCTGCGGTCGCGGCGGACCTGCTCCAGCAGCGCCCGTTCGACGGACTCGAGGTGCTCGCGCATCGCCGCGGCGGCCGCCTCCGGGTCGCCGTGGCGCAGGGCGGCGAGGATCGCCCGGTGCCCGGCGTCGTACGCGGCGTCGCGGCCGGCGTGGAGGTGATGCACCGCGACCCGCTCGTTGATCATCCGGATCAACCCGGCGAGCACGTCGTTGCCCGAGGCGTCGGCGATCCCGGTGTGGAGGCGCATGTTGCGGACCGGCTCGGGCCCTGGCTCGGCGGCGAGCTCTCGCTCGAGGGCCGTCGCAAGGCCGGCGCCGCCGCTGCCGGCGGCGAGCGCGGCGGCCTGCGGCTCGAGCAGCAGGCGGAGCTCGCAGTGCTCGCGGATGTCACGCGGCGTGCTGCCCCGCCGTACGTAGCCTCCACCCGGCGCCGGCTCGATCATCCCGGCCAGCGCGAGGCGATGGAGCGCTTCGCGCACGGGCGTGCGGCTCATCCGCAGCCGCTCGGCGAGGCCCTGCTCGAGCAGCACCTCTCCCCGGAGCCACGCGCCGGACAGCAGGTCGCGCCGGATCGAGTCATGGGCCTCCTGGGCCAGCGACGCCCGCCGCGCCAGGCGGCGCAGGGGCGCGCGCTCCGGCTCGTCATGGGGCGGCTCGGATGCCACGGGCTGACCTTAGACGGTGTTCGGTATACGCGCAACTTCGCTCAACCCGCATCGCTCACCTGGATGTACGTAGTTTCGTTGACTATGGACGCTCAATCGGTATACGGTGTCCGCAAGATCCGAAGATGCGGTGCCGTGCGACCGCCGGGACGGAGGAGATGGGGCCTTGCCATCGCTGCTGTTGACCAACGGCTACCTCGTGACGGTCGACCCCGACCGGCGAGTCATCGAGCGGGGGTACCTCCGGGTCGAGGACGACCGCATCGCGGCACTCGGCGACATGGACGACCTCGACGAGCCGGCGGCCGACGTGGTGATCGACCTGGGTGGAAAGGTCACGCTGCCCGGCCTGATCAACGGTCACAACCACCACTGGGGCAGCCTGTTCAAGAACACCGGCGAGGGGCTGCTGCTGGAGGACTGGCTCGACCAGGTGACGCTCCCGCTGATGGCGCAGCTGAGCAACGCCGACCTCCGTGTGGCCGCGTACCTCGGCGCGATCGAGCAGCTGCGCACGGGCACGACCTGCTCGCTCAACCACGTCGTCAACGTCAACGACCCGGAGTCGCTGCGCGCCATCATCGAGCCGGTCGTCGAAGTCGGCATCCGCCAGCTCGTGACCAAGGAGCTGCGCGAGACCCCGGACCCGCCGTTCTCGGACCGCTATCCGGCGCAGCCGCACGTGCGCAGCCGCGCCGAGGAGCTCGCCCTCGCCGAGGAGCTGATCGACCGCTGGGACGGCAGTGGCGGCGTCGTCCACATGGGCCTGGCGATCGAGACGGGCGCGAACTGGATGCTGCACAACGCGACCTCCGACGAGCTGATCGTCGAGGGGGTCGCACTCGCGCAGCGGCGCGACCTGAAGATCACCAACCACTGCTCGGCCGGCACGCCGTGGCTGTCGATCAAGGAGTTCGAGCAGGCCACCGGCGGCGGGGACGTCGACTACCTCGTGCGCCTCGGGGCGCTCGCCGACAACTGGGTGCTGATCCACTCGCTGCATCTCAAGGATCGCGAGATCGAGCACGTGGCGCGCGCCGGCGCCGCCGTCGTGACGAATCCCGTCAGCAACGCCTACAGCTGCGACGGGATCGCGCCGCTCAAGCAGATGATGGAGGCCGGCGTCACGCTCGGCCTGGGCACGGACGGGACCTACGTCAACTGCTCGCCCGACATGGTCGAGCAGATGAAGTTCGCCGCGCTGATCCAGAACGTCACGCATTTCGACCCGACGCTGCTGACCGCCGAGCGCGTGATCGAGATGGCCACCATCGACGGCGCGCGGGCGATCGGCCTCGACCACCTCATCGGCTCGCTGGAGGTCGGCAAGAAGGCGGACCTGGTCGCCTTCGACCTCGACAAGGCGCATGCCACCGTGGGCAACCGGCCGATCGCGGCGCTCGTGTTCTCGGCGCACGGGACCGACGCCGACACCGTCGTGGTGGACGGCCGCGTGCGCATGCAGGGCGGCGAGCTGGTCGGCTTCGACGGCGAGGCGGAGGTGCTCGCGGAGGCGACGCGCCGGGCGCGCGAGGCGATCGAGCGGGCCGGCCTCGGCGAGCGGGTCTTCAGGCACTGGCGAGCGGAGCGAAGGGAAGTGGCGCGGTGAGCAAGCGCACGTTCAAGATCCTGCTGGCGTCCCTTCTGGGCGCGCTGGTCCTGCTGGTCGCCGCCTGCGGTGACGACGACGACGGCGCCGCCACCGGCGACGGCGGCACGGCGGGCTCCGACCAGCTCCGCGTGGCGCTGCTGCTGCCCGGCACCGTCACCGACCAGGGCTACAACGCCGACGGCAAGCGCGCCGGCGACGCCATCCGCACCGAGCTCGGCGCCGAGGTCACGCTCACCGAGTCGGTCGCGGTGCCCAACCAGGCCGACGTCTACCGGCAGTTCGCCAACCAGGGCCACGACCTCGTGATCGGCTGGGGCGGGCAGTTCACCGACGGCGCGGTGGCGGTGGCCGAGGAGTTCCCGGACACGAGGTTCCTGGTCGTCAACAGCAATGCCGAGAACGGCCGCAACCTCGCCTCGATGGACACCGCGATCGAGCAGTGGCAGTTCTTCGCCGGCTACGTCGCCGCCCGGCTCTCGGAGAGCGGGAGCATCGCCTGGGTCGGCGGCCAGTGCTTCCCCGCCACGGCGGCGAACCTCCACGGCACCGAGCAGGGCGCCGAGTACGCCGAGTCCGGCACGGAGGTCAAGTCCACCTTCACCGGGGACTTCGAGGACCCGACCGCCGCGCGCCAAGCCGCCGCCGCGCTCGTCGAGGACGGCGCTGACGTGCTGACCGGGAACCTCAACAACGGCTACGCCGGCCTGATCGACGCCGCCCAGAGTGCGGGCAAGCTGCCGGTCGTCACCGAGTGGACGGACAACAGCGACCTCGCGCCCGACGTGATCGCGTCCTCCGTGCTCAAGTCGCAGGCGCGCTTCGTCGTCGAGATCGCCCGGGCCGTCCAGGACGGCACGTTCGAGGGCAAGTTCTACGAAAACGGGCTGCCCGAGGACTGGGGTCCCGTGATCTCCGACACCGACCTGCTCCCGGACGATGTCTACCAGGAGGCCCTGGACCTCCAGGAGCAGGTGGCGAGCGGGGAGATCGACGTCGAGCACGACGAGACGTGCCCGGGCTAGCCCCCGTCCGGGTCGCACTCGAAGGCATCACGAAGGCCTACCCCGGCGTCGTCGCCAACGACGGGATCTCGCTCGACCTGCGGGCGGGCGAGATCCACGCCGTCGTCGGCGAGAACGGAGCCGGCAAGACGACCCTGATGGGCATCCTCTACGGGCTGCTGCGGCCCGACGCGGGGCGCGTGCTGATCGACGGCCGCGCGGTCGAGCTGCAGAGCCCGCGCGACGCGCTGGCGGCCGGGATCGGCTATGTCCAGCAGCACTTCTCGCTGATCCCGACGCTCACCGTGGCGGAGAACCTCGTCCTCGGGCTGCGCGCCGGCAGCGCCCCGATCGGCCTGCGCGAGGGCGAGGCGGCCGTGCGGCGGCTGTCGGAGCGCTACGGGCTCGCCGTGGAGCCCGGCGCACGGGTCGAGGACCTCGGCGTCGGGCGCCAGCAGCGGGCCGAGCTGCTCAAGGCGCTCGCCCGCGACGCACGGATCCTGATCCTCGACGAGCCCAACTCGCTGCTCACGCCGCAGGAGTGGGACGAGCTGGCGGGCATCCTGCGCGGCCTCGCCGACGGCGGTGCCGGACTCTTCCTGATCAGCCACAAGCTCGAGGAGGTCCTACGGGTGGCCGACCGCGTGTCCGTGCTGCGCCGCGGCCGCCTCGTGACCACCGTCGCCGCCGGGGAGACCAGCGAGTCGAAGCTGGCCGAGCTGATGGTGGGCCGCCTGCGCGACTCGGGC
>JBOGYU010000168.1:0-9070 GCA_050696935.1 Solirubrobacteraceae bacterium
CGCCGTCGGCGCGCGGCTTCTCGCCCCGCTCGCCGGCGCCGCGGCGCTCCTTCTCGCGCTCCACCGCCCGGCTCAGCCGGCGCGCGGTGCGCGGCCCGAACACGCCGTCGTCGTCGAGGCCGTGCTCGCGCTGGAACGCCATCAGCGCCGCCTCGGCCTCGCCGTCCAGTCGCGCGCGGGCGCCGTCGAGGTACGGCTCGCCGGTCTTGCGCGAGCGCAGGAACGACAGCCGCCGCGTCAGGCGCTCGACGATCACTCCCTCGTCCCCCCGGCGCAGGAGCCGCGCGCCGGCCGCGGCGGGCACGGCCGCACCGGCCAGCACCTGCTCCCACCGGCGCGCCTTGGCGAGCAGGTCCCTGCTGTACGCCACCGCCGCGTCCCCGCTGCCGTTGTAGCGGCGCGCGCCGTCGGCCTCGCCGAAGCGGGCGACGAGGCTCGCCAGGTGCCGGAAGCCGACGCGCATGTTGACCTCGGGCCGCCAGCACCCGCCCTCGCGGTCGGCGGCGTCCTGGAACTCCCACCACGTGAGCTGGCACGGGCCGACGCCCTGCATGCGCCTGTTGCCGCTGGCGCGGCGGCGGCGGCGGTACTCGAGGTACTTCTCGCGGGTCACCGCTCCGGCGCCGACGAAGATCGTCGGGTCGTGGCCGAACACGTTGTGGCCGCCGGAGGACTCCTTCTCCAGCAGGGCGCAGGCGAGCGGGAGCCGGAGCCCCGCCCGCTCGGCCTCCGCGACGGCCATCGCGGGGGCCACGATGCCGCCTGCGCGCAGGCAGGCCTTGAGCGTCGAGGCAGCCATGGCCGCCTACCGCTCCGCCGGCTCGGCGTCCGGCTCGTCGTACTCGTAGTCGTAGTAGTCGTCCTCGTCGCCGTCGAGGTCCTCGTCGGCACCGAGCAGGTCGCCGTAGTCGTCGTACTCGTCGCCGGCGACGGCGAACTCCGCCTCGCGGGCGCCGACGTCGGCCTCCCGGGCGTCCAGCATCTCGGCTGTCTCCTCGTGCTGGGACTCGCGGGCCTCGAACTTCTGCCAGCCCTGGGTCCATTGCGCGGCCTTCGCGAACGCGATCAGCGCGCCCGCGATGAAGATCTCCTCGATCGCCGACTGCGGTATGTCCACCCCGGGGACGTACTTGGCGGCGAGCGCCGAGATGGTCCCCGCCAGCGGCGCGAAGAGCAGCGGCGTGAGCAGGGCGACCATGCGGTTGGTTGTCATCGTGCCTTCCCTGGTGACGGGGATCGATGGCCAACGCTATCCGGCTTGTGGCAACAAGCTCAAGCGGGCGGTGTCAGAGGGACGACCGCGCGCGGTTCTTGTCCACTATCGCCGCGATGATCAACCCGAACGCCACCGCGCGCGCGAGATAGACGAACGTCTCCGCCTCGCTGGCGTCGTCGATCGCCGCCAGCACCACCCGGTTGACGGCCAGCACCGCGAAGGCGAGCGCGAAGATCCCGAACAAGCGGTCGCCAGAAGCGCACGAAGTACACGGCGATCGCCGTGGCGGCGAGGCAGCTCGCGCCGTCCAGGAAGTCGATCACCGGCGCGTCCCGGCGGGCGTGGAGTCCCAGATCAGCCCCGCCAGCAGCGTCGCGAGCCCGAGGAAGGTTGTGATGCTGCGCGCCCACCGCAGGTCCGTGCCCTCGACCACCGAGAGGTCGACGAGCAGCAGCAGGTTGTTGGCGGCCAGCCAGGCGAAGCAGAGGCCGCTCCACAGCAGCAGGCGCGCCCGCCCGCGCGGCCACGAGCGCAGCAGGAGCACGGCGCAGGCGAGGCTCGTGACGGCACACAGGGCGTAGACGACGGTCGCCACGCTCAGTCCTCCTCGTCCCGCCGCAGCCGGAAGGCGTCCGCGAATGCGTCGAGGTCGTCCCCGCGCGCGAACACGAGCCGGACCACGTCGGCCTTGCGCGTCCGGTAGGCGTCCGCGAGCGCGTCGGTCGCCCGCTCGAGCGCCGGCTCGGCCGGCGCGAACCGCCAGCGCCCGTCCTGGACCTCCGCCAGGCCGCCCGTGCGGAGCGCCTCGAGCTGGATCTCGGCCCACGTGTCCGGGCACCACAGCGTCTCGCAGACCTCCTGGACGCTCCAGCTGCGTGCCCTGTCGCTGTGCAGGAGCACGAGCAGGTCGAGCTCGCCCACCGAGTGCACCTGGCGCTGGACGAGCCAGCGCGCCTCGCGGGGCAGCCCGCCCGAGGTCAACCGCTGGGGATTTCGACCGTCGCGGCGTCCTCGCGACGGTTGAGCGCTGGGCCGCTCATGCGGCCGAACGCTAGCGCAGTGACCGGGCGCTTGTGCCCCGCCCACGGCCGCAGTAGCTTCGAGCCATGCTCTGCCTGTTGACGATCCGGCGCCTCAAGCCCGGCGCCCACGAGGAGTTCCGCCGCAGCTGGACGCCCGAGCGCTGGCACGGCCGGCTCGTGCGCGCCTACCACGTGCGCAACCAGGACGACCCCGACGAGGTGCTCACCGTCGGCTTCTTCGAGGGCACCCCGGACGACATCGACGCGATGCGGGACGACCCCGAGTGGATGGCCGGCGAGGAGCGCCGGCTCAAGCGGATCGCGCCGCTCGAGGAGTCCGTGCGCCTGAGCGGCGTCTACGAGGTGGTCGAAGAGATCGTCCCCGAGGGCCGCGGCTGAGCGTCATCCCCAGCTCATCGGCTCGTAGCCGCTCGTCCGCGGCGCCGAGACGATGAGCACCGCGGCCGGCTCGTCGCCCGCGTTGACGACGGTCCGGGTCAGCTCGGGGTCCAGGCGGGCGTACGTCCCGGCCGGCGCGTCGTGCTCGGTCCCGTCGACGAGCAGCTTCGCCGTCCTGATCGCTCATGCACGCGAGCCTACGGCGGCGCGGCGCGGAACGGTACAGTTTGCCGCCGTTCGATCGGCCGGCAGACGGCGTCGCGGCCGGAGACCAATGGGAAACGGCGCGCCCGTGCGCGCCGGGAGGGAGAGGCATGAAGCTACGTGCAGCACTCGCTGCGATCCTCGGCGTGCTGGTATTCGCCGGCACCGCGAGCGCGCATCAGATCGGCGGCACCTTCGCCATGGGCTTCAGCTCGGCGAGCTGGCTCGACCCCGACGACTCGAAGCTCCGTGGCCTCATGAGCGCGCAGGCCCCGGCGTGGTCGAACGCGCCGCAGTCGTTCGCCCCATGCGTGCGCGGCATGGCCCGGGAGTTCCCGTGCGACGACATCGACATGCTGAGCCACCTGCCGCTGTCGAGCATCGGCGGGGGGGAGATCGGCAACGACATGTGGGGCTGGAAGGACCCGGCGACGCGCCGCGAGTACGCGCTCGTGGGCAAGACGAACGGCACCGCGTTCGTGGACATCTCGGACCCGAAGCGGCCGGTGTTCCTCGGCCAGCTGCCGACGCAGACGGACGGCACGCGCCGCTTCTGGCGTGACATCAAGGTCTACGAGGACCACGCGTTCATCGTGTCCGAGCACATCGGCCACGGCATGCAGGTCTTCGACCTCACGCGCCTGCGCGACGTGGAGAGCGCGCCGGAGACGTTCACCGCCGACGCGGTCTACACCGGCGTCAGCAGCACCCATAACCTCGACATCAACGAGGAGTCGGGCTTCGCCTACCTGGTCGGCAGCAATACCTGCGCCAGCAGTGCGGAGCACGGCGGCCTCCACATGGTCGACATCAGCGACCCGCTGAACCCGACGTTCGCCGGCTGCGCGATCGTGACCGAGACGCCCGAGAACAACTACGTCCACGACTCGCAGTGCGTGAGCTACGACGGGCCCGATGAGGCGTTCGCCGGGCGTGAGATCTGCTTCGGCTCGAACGAGAACGCCGTCGTCATCTACGACGTCACGGACAAGTCGAACCCGGTGGTGCTCTCGCAGACCACGTATCCGACCGCCGTCTACACGCACCAGGGGTGGCTGACAACCGACCGGAAGTGGTTCGTGTTCAACGACGAGGGCGACGAGAACGGCTTCGGCGCTCCGCCGACGGTCGACCGTCAGACGACGTACATCATGAACGTCGAGGACCTCGTGGATCCGGGCGAGGTCATGGCCAGCCCGAACAACACGACGTCGATCGACCACAACCTGTACATCCCCGGCGACGGGTACGTCTACGAGTCGAACTACACATCCGGCCTGCGGATCTTCACCGAGCGGTCCGTGCCGTCCGGTGACCTCCGCGAGGTCGCGTGGTTCGACGTCTATCCCGAGAACGACAACGCCACGTTCGAGGGCGGCACCTGGAGCAACTACGCCTGGTTCGACAAGGGCGTGGTCGGGGTCAGCTCGATCGATCGCGGCCTGTTCGTCCTCAAGCCCCGCCTGAAGGGCGAGGGCAAGCGCCCGCGCTAGACGCTCGCCTCGGAGGGGGCGGCCTCGTCGGCCGTCCCCTCCTCGAGCAGCAGCCGCTCCACCACGTCGGGGTGCTCCGGGCGGCTGAACAGGAAGCCCTGCGCGGTGTCGCAGCCGGCGGTCTGGAGGTTGCCGAGCTGCTCGGCGGTCTCGACGCCCTCGGCGGTGACCGACAGGTTCAGCGCGTGCCCGAGCTCGATCACCGCGCTGACGATCGCGGTGTCCTCCGAGCTGTGCGGGAGCCCGCGCACGAACGAGCGGTCGATCTTCACGCAGTCCACGGGGAAGCGCCGCAGGTACTCGAGCGACGAGTAGCCGGTGCCGAAGTCGTCGACCGCGATCTTCACGCCGAGGCGCTTGAGCGCGGCCAGCGTCTTGTTCGACGTCTCGGGGTCCTCGATCAGCACGCTCTCGGTGACCTCCAGGCACAGGTGCGCCGGGTTCATGCCCGTCTCCTCCAGCACCTCCTGCACGATCGTGGCCACGTTGTCCTGCATGAGCTGGCGGGCGGACACGTTCACGCGCAGGATCAGGGGCTCGTCGGCGATCCGCTCGGCCGCCCAGTGGTGCGCGCGCCGGCACGACTCGCGCAGCACCCACGTCCCGATGGGGACGATCAGCCCGGTCTCCTCGGCGAGCGAGATGAACTCGTCGGGCTGGAGCAGGCCGCGCTCCGGGTGCTCCCAGCGCACGAGCGCCTCCAGGCCGACGATCGAGCCCGTCTCGACCGACACCTCGGGCTGGAAGTAGACGCGGAACTCCTCGCGCTCGATCCCGCGGCGCAGCGCGCTCTCGGTGTGCAGCCGGTTGAGCGCCCGCTGGCGGGTGACCTCGTCGAACAGCATCAGCCGCCCGCCGCCGGCCTCCTTGGCGCGGTACATCGCCGCGTCGGCGTCGCGGATCAGGTCCTCGACGTCCTGGTCGGGGTCGGCGGCGAGGGCGATGCCGAGGCTGGCCGCGGACATCGTCTCGCCGTGCGAGAGGTTGAACGGGAGGCTGAAGGAGCGCAGGACGCGTTCGCCGACCGCGATGGCGTCCTGCTCGTCGACGATGTCCTCGCACAGGATCGCGAACTCGTCGCCGCCGAAGCGGGCGACCATCTCGTGCCGGCGCAGGGAGTGGCGCAGCCGGTCGGCCACGGCGAGGATCAGCTTGTCGCCTGCGGTGTGGCCGAGGCTGTCGTTGATGACCTTGAACCGGTCGAGGTCGAGGAACAGCACCGCTACGTGGCGGCCGCGCCTGCGCTGGAGGCGCTCGATCGCGCCGGTCAGGCGGTTGAGGAACAGCAGCCGGCTGGGGAGCCCGGTCAGCGGGTCGCGCAGGAGCTGGTTCTCGTTCGTCCGCCAGGCGACGATGTGCGCGGCGCTCGCCGCCAGCACGAAGATGCCGTGCACGAACGCCCATCGCCACGGGCTCTCGACCGCCGCGGCGTGGTTGTAGACCGTCTCGGGCGCGAGCACGCCGGCCAGGCCGTGGTGGAGCACGACGTAGCCGATGGCGACCAGAAACGGGAGCCAGTCCTGGTAGAGCGTCAGCACCCCGATCATCACGAAGAAGTGGAAGTGCGCCTCGATGTAGCCGCCCCACAGGTGCACGAGCACCGCCGAGCTGGAGATCAGGCCGAACGACGCGGCCGCGACGCGCAGCTTCACGCTCGCCCACTCCGAGCCGGCGAGCAGCGCGGCGAGGGCGAGCACGCCGCCTTCGATCATCATGTGCGGGACCGTCTGGCCCTGCCACAGCCCGAAGGCGGTGAGGCCGACCACGTGCGCCCACAGCAGCGCGACGATGGTCGCGTGGCGGCGCCGCCAGATGTGCTCGGGCAGGAGCTGACCCTTCGGCAGCCACTGCCGCACGGCGTCGAGGCTGCGGGCCAGCCCGGTGTGGTCCGCGTGAGCGCCCCACTGCTCGCTGCGCAGGCGATCGAACGCGTCGGCGCGAGCGTCGCTCATGACACCATGAATCGGCGCGTCGGGGCTGAGACTGTCGTTTGGAAGGCCTGATCTCGACGGGTTGTCGAGACCTCGCAGGGTGCGCCGAGCTTGTGGACGAAGCGGGTGCGGGCCTCGTGGTAGCTGCGATCGGGCCCGAAGAAGCACTCGTGCGAGCGCGCCAGCTCCTCCGTGCGGTACACGCTGAGCGGCTTGACCTGCTCGTCCTGGTCGCGGCGCCTGCGCTTCTGCTCGAGCCAGTGGGCGCGGTCGCCGTGGCGGGCGAGCCGCTCGGCGAGGCCGCGGACCTGCGTCTCGAAGCTGGCCAGGTCGCGCCCGAAGGCGGCGTCCAGCAGCCCGATCTCCACCGCCCGGCGGGTCCCGACGGCGGTGAACGGCGCCGACGTCAGCTCGGCCGTCATCTCCGCCCCGACTCGCCTGGGCAGCAGGTACGTCCAGTACTCGGAGCCATAGAGCCCGCCCATGTGCTGGTAGTAGGGGTTGAGCACGACGTCCTCGCGCGCCACCACGTGGTCGGCGGCGAGCGCGAACGGGACGCCGCCGGCGGCCGCGTCGCCGGCCAGCGCCGAGACGACGATGTGCGAGTCGGTCTCCACCACCTCGCGGACGACATCGTCGATCGCGTGCAGGTTCCACCAGGACTCCTCGGCCGGGTCCTGCGCCGCCTCGATCACGTTCAGGTGGATGCCGTTCGAGAAGAAGTCGCTGCCGCCGGCGAGCACGATCACCTTCGTGTGGCGGCGGCTGCGCGCGTAGCGGTAGGCCTCGAGCAGCCGCCGGCACTGGGCGGTGCTCATCGCGCCGTTGTAGAAGTCGAAGCGCAGGTAGCCGACGCCCGCGTCCTCGGTGTAGGAGATCTCCCTGTAGGTGTGGCCGTCGGGGATCGGCGCGTGCACGGGGACCGGGACGTCGGGGGCCTCGACCGGCCGGCCGGCGAGCTCGAGCGCGCGCGTGGCCGGCAGCTTGAAGTGGCTCCGGCCCTCCTCGTCGCGGCGCTTGAGGTGCGTGATCCAGACGGCGCCGTCGACGGTCGCGCGGCAGATCGCGCCGTCGCGCTGGGCGATGATGTCGCCGGGGCGGCCGCGGAGGCCGAGCTCGGGGTGCACGCCGAAGAGGTGGAACTGGACGCCGTCGACGGCGTCGAGCACGCCGGGGTGGCCCTCGGCGGCGCGGATCTTGCGGATGACGGTGGCGGCCGAGTCCGAGGACCACTCGATCGCGCGCTCGGCCTGCTTGATCAGCGGCCGCGGGCGGCCGGTGACGAGCGGGTCGGCGTAGTCGAGGCTGCGGGGCGTGAAGCCCTCGTCGGCGATCGCGGCCATCGCCTCGCGGAGCGCCGCGATCGCGGCGGCGCGGACCTCGTGCCGGTACAGGCTGCTCTTGCCGGTCTCGCGGGTGCGGAAGTTGCGGGTGGCCCAGATGTCGCCGCCGTCGACCTCTCCGGTCGCCTCCAGGACGGTCACGCCCCACTCCCCCATGCCGAGCTCGATCGCCCAGTCCAGCGACGACGGGCCGCGGTCGCCGACCGGCCCGGGATGCACGATCAGGCAGCGGTGGTTGGCCCAGATCGACTCGGGGATGATCTTCTTCAGGATCGGGCAGACGATCAGCTCCGGGCGGTACCGGGCGACCGCCGCCTCCATCGCCTCGGCCGTCTCCACGACTGCGACCTCGACCTGGTGGCCGAGCTCGGTGAGAGCGATGAGCGCCCGCTGGCTGAGGCTGTTGTGGGCGGAGACGAGGAAGAGGACGCGCAGCGAGCGGGCCGCGAGCTGCGCGGGCGACTCGCCGCGCAGCGGGTTCGGGCTCTGCCGCAGGACCTCGTTGAGGCTGGCAACGTCGGGCACGCTCCCTAGATCGGCCGTTTGGGCCGCGGGTTGTCTCAACCAATCGTCCAGGTGGCTTACGATTCGGCCGCGTGAACGACGTGGAGCACCTGCGAGAGGCGATCGAGATGGGCGTCTCGTCGGCCTCCGGGGAGGGCGGCCCGTTCGGCGCGGTGGTCGTGATCGAGGGGCGGGTGGTCGGGCGCGGCGTCAACCGGGTGGTGGCGGAGGGCGATCCGACGCTGCACGCCGAGGTGGTCGCGATCCGCGACGCGTGCCGTTCCGTGGGCTCCCACGACCTCACCGGCGCGGTGCTCTACACGAGCTGCGAGCCGTGCCCGATGTGCTTCGGGGCGGCCTGGTGGGCGCGGGTGGACCGGATCGTGCACGCGGCGAGCCGGGCGGACGCGGCGAGCGCGGGGTTCGACGACGCGGCGATCTACGCCGACGTCGCGCTGCCGGCGGAGCAGCGCGCGCTCACGACGGTGCAGCTGCTGGCCGAGGAGGGCTGGCGCCCGTTCGCCGCCTGGGAGGCGAACCCCGCCCGCGTCCCCTACTGACCGCCGACTGTCGAGTTCGTCGGCGTCAGGCCGACGAACTCGACACTCAGAGGTCTCTCCACGCCTCGCGCTCGGCGGCGAGGCCGGAGCAGCAGGAGGTGCAGCCGCAGTGGGGGCAGGTGGCGTCGGCGGCGGCGGACACCCAGCCGGGGTCGCCGAGCTCGGGGTCGCAGTCCAGGTCGGGCGTGCCCATCGCCCACGTGTCGAACATGCGGCCGCAGCCCGGGCACTCCACCGTGATGCGCTCGGCCGGATCGGCCATTGCTGGGAAGGTACTAGGGTTCCGCGCCCCCATGGCCGGCCTGCCCACCAGCCGCCGCTCGTTCCTCGGCCTCGCCGGCGGCGCGGCGCTGCTGTGCACGATCGGGGCGAGGAGGTGGAGGTCGACGGCCCCGCGG
>JBOGYU010000169.1:0-9042 GCA_050696935.1 Solirubrobacteraceae bacterium
CCGGATCGAGCCCGCCTCCGGCGCGCTCGCGGACGAGCCGCTCGGCGCGCTCCACGCCGCCGAGCAGACGCTGGAAAGTGGCGTCGACGGCGACGTGGACGATCCGCATCGGCAGCGGGATCTCCTCTCCCTTGGCCCGTCGAAGCGGGCCCTTGCCGTCCCAGCGCTCGGTCAGGTGGGCGAGCAGACCCGCGATAGACGAGGGCAGCCCGACCCCGTCGGCCAGCATCTGCGCCACCTCGCACATGGCGGTGAAGTGCGGACGCTGCACCCGGGCGATCTTCGGGAGTCCGCGCGCGACCTGAAGGGCACGCACCGGCGCCGGACTCTCCGGCTCGGGCAGCGCGCGGATGAGCCCGGTCAGGACCTCTCGCTGAGACCCGTAGAGGACGGGGTTGAGATGGGTGGTGAGCGAGTCGCCGAACAGCTCCGCGGTGACGTGGGCGTCGGTGGTGCAGCCCGCATGGGAAAGCAGACAGGCGTACTAGGCGATGCCGTCGCCGGGTCGAGCCCGAGCCTGGCAGCGAGCCGCGTCGCGACCAGCGTGCTGTGCAGCCCGTGCTCGAACGGGAACCCATGCCGAGATCGGTGGCCAGGCACAGCGCCGCGATCACCTCCGCGCCGCGGACCTGCTCGGCGCCCTGGGACGGCTCGTCTGCCACCCCCCGACAGTATCGGAGCCCCGGGTACGACAGGCAGCGGCGTCCTCAGGCCAGGTCACCGCCCTTGGGCCGATCATCGAGGCACGCCAATACGCGACACCCGTGGCCACGGTTGTGCTGGTCTTGTACGGGACCGGGCGTGTGCATGGTCAAGTTCAGGGCCCTGCTTTGGACTGCCATGAAGGAGGGCCTCCCCGGTGGGACGCTCAGCGTGTCACCGGAGAGCGAGGTCGAGGAGGCCCGATGCTCATGTTGCACGCTGGATTGGATCTCAGCCGCAAGCGCCTGGACGTCTGCCTGATAGACGAGGCCGGCGAGGTCATCGAGCGGCTGGCGGCGCCGCCGGATGGCGATGGCCTGCGCCGGCTCGTTGAGCGTGTCGGACCGCAGGGCCGGGTGCGAGCGGTGATCGAGTCGATGACGGGCGCGCGGTTCGTGCGCGACACGCTGGCAGGGCTCGGCTGGGAGGTCTTGATCGCCGACGCGCAGAAGGTCAAGGGGCTGGCGCCGTTGGCGTGCAAGACCGACCGCATCGACGCGCAGGTCCTCGCCGTGCTCTCGCACCGTGACCTGGTGCCGGCGATCTGGCTGCCCGACCCGCAGGTGCGCGCCGAGCGCGAGCAGGCGCGCTTCCGCCTGCACCTCGTCAAGCACCGCTCGATGCTCAAGCACCGCATCCACGCCACGCTGATCACCTTCGGGCACCCGTGCCCGGTCACGGATCTGTTCGGCGTCGCCGGCCGCGAGCTGCTGGAGCGCCTCGCGATCCCCGAGCCGTGGCGCGGCACGGTCGATGCGAGCCTGTCGCTGATCGACGACCTCGACGCCGAGATCGACCTCGTCAACCGCCAGCTGCGCCTCAGCGGCGCCGAGCATCGCTACATCCCGCTGCTGCTCACCGCGCCCGGGATCGGCTGGGTGCTCGCGTTCACGATCGCCGCCGAGATCGGCGACATCCACCGCTTCGCGACGCCGAAGAAGCTGTGCGGCTACACCGGCCTGTGCCCGCGCGTGAACCAGTCCGGCGACAAAGACCGCCGCGGCCCGCTGACCAAGCAGGGCCCGCGCTACCTCCGCTGGGCGATGCTCGAAGCGACCATGCACGCGCTCCGGCACCCGGCCTACGCCGACCGCTACCAGGCCACCAAGCGCCGGCTCGGCAAGCAGCGCGGCGCCAAGGTCGCCCAGATCGACATCGCCCGCCGGCTCACCGAAGCCGTCTGGCACATGCTTTCCCGCAACCAACCCTTCGCTCCGGCAGGCGCCGCTCTTCGTCTGGCCGCGTGACGGCCCTTTTGGACTTGCGCTACCGGAGCGAGACCCTCCCATGTCGCCTGGTCCTCCCACCGAGGAGGCCATAGAGAGATGAGCGCTGCTCGCCACCGACCACCCGCCCGCGGCCCCTGACCGACGGCCGGCGACCAGTCAAGCGCCTGCGGCGCTCGGCCCAAAGGGCCGCCCTTCGGGTGACAGCCCGCCACCCGCCGGTCGCTCATGCAATCAATCCGGGGCGCGCGCCCCAAATAGCACTTGACAACCCGGCCCACCTTCATAGAGAGAGACGAGGAGCGGGCGCCCGTACTGGCGGCAGCCCGGCTTCCGCAATGAGCGCCAGACGGTCACCAGCGGAGTCGCGTTCCCGGGCCGTCCGAGAGTTATGCGGATCTTTCGAGCTCGCCTCCGGCGCTCGGCAGGCGATCCCGGGTACCTCTCGGCATAACGCGCGAATCGGCATAAGGCGACGAGCTGGGCGACTCGCTCGTCGCGTTCGACGCCGCTCGCACCGTCGCGGCGGTCTCCGGCGAGCTCGTCGGGCGCGGCGGGAGCCTGTCGACCGAGCGCGCGTGCCAGGTCGCGTGGCAGACGGCCACGGCGCGCTACTGGTTCCCGCACGCGACCGAGCAGCAGCTCGAATGGCAGCGCCGCGGCAGCGATGGCGACCTCCGGCGGCTGCTCGCGACCGCTGCCGAGCTCGGCGTGCTGACCGTCACGGACGGCGCGATCGAGCTCACCCGATTGGGCCGCCGCTGCATCCCCCCGGCTAACGGACGCGCTGTAATTGGCCGCACCGATCGGCACGTCTGTGCACCGTCCGGTACCGCGTGGGTACCTCGGGCAACGACGGCTCGAGGAGCGCATGGACCCAGCGCCCGCGCCGATCGACGCCGTCGGCTCGCGGTGCGCCGTCATGATCGTCGACGTTGGGGTCAGCGCAGCGTGCCCTTCGGCGCCAGCCAGCGCGTCGGCTGGCCGGTGATCGCGGCGATCCGCTCGTAGTCCTCGTCGTAATGCAGAACACCGATGTCAGCCGCTTCCGCGGCCGCGGCGATCAGGAGATCGGGGTGCTTCACCGAACGCTGCGACGCGCCGCCCTGGCCGCTGAGCTGCTTGTAGACCCACAGCGCGCGGTCCCACTGATCCTTGTCGATCGGGCAGTCGGGCAGCTCGGCGAGCTCCTGCCGAATCTCCGTGAACTCGGTCGCGCTGCGCGCACTGTGGAGAAGCTCGAGACGGACCATGTCGCAGGTCGCGAGTTCGCCGTCGACGAGCGCCGCATCGAACGCGTGGCGCAGCTCGGCGTACGCCCGCCGGCGCGACATGACCACGCGCTCGTGTCGGCGAGCTCGATCAAGTCGTACGGCCAGCGGGCCGGCGCATCGCCTCCAGCGCATCCGGCGTCAGATCCTCGAAATCGCGCCGGGCGAGCCGCGCGCGGCGTGCGCGGGCGACCACCTCGCGCAGCGCCTGATGGACGGTCTCGGTCGTCCGCTGCGTGCCCAGCTCGTGCGCAGCCTGGTGGACGAGATCCATGTCGAGGTTGATGTTCGTGCGCTTGACCACACCGACAGGATACACCCCAGGAAGGGCGTACGATACACCTGCGACTCAGGGTGGCCAGACAGGGACGAGTTCTTCCAGAGCGCACAGCGCGGGCCCTCAGATCGCGCGCGAGCTGGATGACACGCGGCGGTCGGTGAACTCGCCGCTGCCCTGCTGCTGGCCGGCGAGCCACGAGTACGACCGCCTCCAGCGCGCCATCCACCGGGCGATCCTCGAGCAGGGATGGCACTCCGGAGGCGTGCGACCGAGCGTGCACGCCGCCGGTGGCGCGATTGGCCACCTGCTGGCCGGTCTCGCGAGCCTCGACCTCGTCAGCGGCTCGCGCCGGAGCGGGCTCGAGCTCGCACCGGCCGGGTATCGCGCGCTGCACACCGGCGTGCGCCCCGAGTCGCGCGTCCGCAGAGAGCGACAACTCCCTCTCAGGGCTTCTCGAGCGCCAGCGGCGGGCAGCGCACGCGGCCGCTCTCAAAGCGGCCGACCGGGAAATCAAGACGGACAGTCGCCGCACGGTCGTCGATCTCGACGACCGTTCCGGCGAGGCCGGCGAGGTAGCGTGGGCTGACGCGCTGATTGATGCGGACACGATCGCCGAGGCAGAGCGTCGCGAGCATGTGGCTCGAGTCGATGGTGTGCAGGAGGCGCTTGCGCGCGTCGACCGCGGCCGCAATCACGCTGAGATGATCGTCGAGATCGCCCTCGGCGATCGCGTCGAGCAGCGAGCGCTCCGCGTCCAGGGACGTGCGCGGCGGCATCGTCCGGCTGCGCGCGCGGCGGCTTCGAGTGCGATGGGCCATCGACGGGGATGATCGCCGAGCGCCCGGATGAGCTGTTCGTCATGACCGCCGGCGCGGTGATCGCGGAGCAGTGTCTGCAGTCGATGGCGACCAGCGATCCCGGCAGCGGGACAGGCGCTCAGACCGGTCCGTCGAAGGCTGAGCGCCGCGCGGCGCGCGCTGCCGTCGGCGCCTATCACCGAGGCCGAGCTCGCGCGGCTGATCGAACACGTACGGGAGGGCCTCGAGCGCTACGACGCGGGCGAGATCGACGCGTTCGAGCTCGACGACCTGATCCATCACTACAAGCGGGCGACGCAGAAGCTGTGGAGCTTCTGCACCGGCGGCGGCGCACACGTGCACTCGACGGCGAGGACGCTCGACTGGCTGCGCCAGCAGGGCCAGCTCCCGGACTGGTGGGAGCAGACAACCCCGCGCCGCGCACACGGTTGACCCCCAGCCGTGGCGGTACCGTCGCTGCTCGCGGCCGTGACCTTACGGCTCAGCCAGGACCAGCGAGGCGAGCTTCGGAGCTCGTGCCGGCAGACTCCGACAAACGTCAAGACCTCCCTGGACTCGCGAGCTCGCCGACGCGAGCCGGGCTCCGTGACTCCGTCCGCATCCGCTCGGCCCATTGCCAACCTGGTGCGTACCCTCGCGGTCCCTTCAGTTCAGCTGAGATTGGCCTTGTCGAGAATCGCGATCAGCGCGGGCCGTCGCCGGTGTCGCTCGCGCAGGCGCGTGAGGTAGTCGGCGAACGCGTCGAGCTCGCCGGCGGCCTGCGCCGCCGCTCGTGCGCGCTGGAGGATCCGCCCGGCGGAGCGGTACGCGCGCCGATCGGCTCGCTCGAGCACCTCGTCGGCGATCCGCTGGTAGACCGCGAGCGCGTCGGCGGGCCGATCTCGCTCGCTGCTCTCCGCGAGCCGCAGCCACAGGTCGGAACCGAGCGCATCCCGCGGAGCCGCGGCGGCCGCGCTCCAAGCGAGTTCCAGCTCATCGTCGACAAGGAGGGCGTCGACGAACCCGCGGGGGTCGGCCCGCTGCAGCGTCGCCCGGGCCGCGTCTTGCTCGAGCCGCCATGCGTCAAGCGCTTCGGCAGCCGTCCTCAGCGCGCGATACGTCGATGACGACGGGACCCGCTCGTGCTGCGCGCGCCGCAGCGCGAACACCTCGAGCGGCTCCTCGCGCGCATCGTGCACACCACACGCAAGGTCATACATCTGAGAGAGCTGCCAGCCGCTGGTCTGCGCGATGCCGCGTTTCGCCCACGCCAGCGCCTCGTCGTCAAGGCCGAGCTCACGCATCGCCTCGGCGACGCGAATGAACTGGTACGGGGTCGTCAAATCCCCACCGAGCAGCCTCACGACCGCGTCGACGTCGCGGTCGAGGATCGCGAGCCGCTCGCGCGCATAGCGAACGGCGAACGAGTCGCCGTCGCGGCGGGCGCCGACGGCGTCGCGATACGCGGCCATCCCGGCGTCACCGAGCGCCCTCGCGTACCGAACCGGATCGACCTCGAAGAAGTCCTGATCGTCGAACTGGAAGCGGACCATCCACGCGGCCAGATCGACCGGCTCCGCCACGCCGACATCGCACGCCCGGGCGTGCAGCGCCAGCAGCTCGCGGGCCAGATCCCCGATCAGCCCGTCGGAGTCGTCGGCATGCATGATCACCTTGACGACGTGAGCGACCGCCCGCTGCAACAGCTCGACCAGCGACCGCGACGGGGACTCGTCGACGGCCTTCTCCAGTTCGGCGACGATCGGCCGAGCGGCGCGGGCCCATCCCGCGCTCTCGCGGTAGCCGAGGAATCTGCGCGTGCGAAGACCCCGATCCACCTCCGCGCGCAACTGCGCCAGACCGCCCGCGCCGCGACCGACGATCAGCCGCACCTTCCGCTCGACATCACCGTGACGATCGACCGCCGCCGAGACGACCTCCCGCAACTCATCGACCGTCAACCCGGCGACCAGCTGCTCGACCGAAACCTCCGATCGGACGCGCGCAGCTCTACCCGGCATCGTCGTATCGCATCGCTCGCGTGATTCCCTGCGGCGTCGCTCACGCGGCGAGCGATTCGCTGCATGGAGCGATCAGCTCGCCGAGCGTCGCTTCCATGCGAGACGCGATCTGCTGCAGCGTCTGGCGGTCGCCGCTGAGCAGGGTGAGCTGGTGCTCGTATGCGACGAGCCTTGCCGCCTCTATTTCCCCGGGCCGTTCCTGCCAGCCGCCGAGGTCGGCCGCGCCGGATGTTGCGCGCTGGGGCGACGCGAACGCCCAGCCGTCTGGCAGCTCCCGGCCGAGACACTCCCACATGTCGTCGTCCTCGACTGTTTCCAGCACGGCCTCCTCGTCGTCGATCGACCACGTGCGCGTGTGCAGCTCGGTGCCGTCGGGCAGCGGTTCGGCGGCATCGTCGGGGTGGAACTCGAGCAGGGCCAGCGCGGCCCGTGCCGGATCGGTCGGCAACGTCGCAAGCCGCGCCCGCCAGCGTCGCTCGCCGCCGGCCGGGAAGCGGACGCCCAGCCCCCAGAGCGTGGGCAGGCGGGTCGCGCGGACGACTCTGGCAACGAGGGTGTCGGCGAGCCCGAGATGCTCGAGCCCGTCGCGCCACGCAACACGGACCGACGTATCGTCGCTGAGCGACTGCAGATCGAGCCACACGCCGGGCGCCACGGAGCGCACCCGGTAGGCATCCAGGCGGGCCTCGGCGAGTCCGCGCGCGATCGCCCGAGCAGGCGCGCTCACCTCGGGGCGAGCGGCATAACGCTCGATCAACGGCGGTCCGCCATCGGCGGGCCGGTAGTCATTGAGCGCCCAGACGATGCTCATGCTGCGCCCCGTGACGCCGCGCAGCATCCGGATCACCGCCGTCTGGTGGCCCGCCTCCTCGACCGTCGCCTCGTGCTCGACCCTGAGCCACGCCGTCAGATCGTCCAGGAACGCGTCGCGCTCGCGCAGCTCGCGTGCCACAGCGTCAAGCTGGACCAGGCAGCACCGCTTGAACTTGGCGCCGCTGCCACACGGGCACCGGTCATTGCGAGAAGGCATGCTCGGGAGGCTACGGCCGGAGCCGGACGAGACATGGCGAACCGTGGACCCACAACGGTGTGCACGACCGCTATCAGCGCGGCCCCTCTCTGCCAACGTCCGGTGAGACGCTCACGATCAGGGATCTACTGACCTTGAGGGCGAGATTCGGAGCTTGTTGGGATGTCGCAGGACAACGGACACGAGAGGAGTGCCGCCGCGGCCCGGTTCGCCGAGCGAGCCGTAGGCGAGCGAGGGGAATCGGGCCGCGGCGCGCGGGGCGCGTCGGGGTCCCCGCCCGACCCTGAGCTGGTCGAGCGGCCCAGGCGCCGCCGGTTCACCGCGAAGTACAAGTTGGAGATCCTCGAGAAGGCGGACGGGTGCACCAAGCCGGGCGAGGTCGGCGAGTTGCTGCGGCGCGAGGGCCTGTACACGTCGCACTTGACGTACTGGCGGAAGCAGCGCAAGGACGGCGCGCTGAAGGAGCTGGGCCGTCCGCGGGGGCGCAAGCCGGCCGACCGCCGCGACCGCGAGATCGCCGAGCTGCGCGCTCGCGCCGAGCGCGTCGAGGCCGAGCTTCAGAAGGCCAAGAAGGTCATCGAGATCCAGGGAAACGTCTCAGCGCTCTTGGAGCAGATGCTCTCGACCGAGGGCGCGAGCGAGTCCGGGAGCACCGAGCGATGATCGAGCGGACCGTCGAGGAGCTGGCGCCGATCATCGGCACCAGGCCGGCGTGCCGGGCGCTGGGCGCCTCGCATGCGACGATCTACCGTCGCCGCCGGCCGCCCGAACGCAGGCCGCCCCGCCCGCGCCCGGTGCCGGACCGGGCGCTATCGGCGGCCGAGCGCGAGCGGGTGCTCGAGCTGCTGCACTCGGAGCGGTTCGTCGACAGCTCGCCGGCGCAGGTGTGGGCCACGCTGCTGGACGAGGACACCTACCTGTGCTCGGAGCGGACGATGTATCGGCTGCTGGAGGCGCGCCACGGCGGCGTCAGGGAGCGGCGTGACCAGCTGACGCATCCCGCCTACGCGAAGCCGGAGCTGCTCTGCGAGCGGCCGAACGAGCTGTGGTCGTGGGACATCAGCAAGCTGCTCGGGCCGGCGAAGTGGACGTACTTCTACCTGTACGTGATCCTCGACGTCTTCAGCCGCTACGTCGTCGGCTGGACGGTCCAGCACCGCGAGACCGGGCCGGTCGCCGAGGCGCTGATCGCCCAAGCAGTCGAGCAGCAGCAGATCGCCCGTGACCAGCTCACCGTGCACGCCGATCGCGGCGGACCGATGCGCTCCAAGCCGGTCGCGTTCCTGCTCGCCGACCTCGGCGTCACCAAGACCCACAGCCGGCCCTACACCTCGACCGACAACCCCTACTCGGAGGCGCACTTCAAGACGCTCAAGTACCGGCCCGAGTTCCCGGCGCGGTTCGACTCGATCGAGCAAGCACGCAAGTTGTGTCGCGAGTTCTTCGACTGGTACAACCACGACCACCGCCACTCCGGGATCGGCCTGATGACCCCGGCGACCGTCCACTACGGACGCGCCACGCAGGTGCACGCCGACCGCCAGCGCGTCCTCAACGCCGCCTACGAGGCGACGCCCGAACGGTTCGTCCGCCGGGCACCGACAGCGCCACCGGTCCCGACCGCCACGTGGATCAACAAGCCCACGACGACCGAGGAGGCCGCTCACTAAAAACCGACACGAAGTGTCTCACCGGGCTTGACAGGCTCCGCCCGG
>JBOGYU010000170.1:0-8959 GCA_050696935.1 Solirubrobacteraceae bacterium
CCAGCGAAGTGAACGCGGCGCGTGCCAAGCTCGAGGAAGAAGAGCACGTAGAGCCGACCGAGCCAGAGCGTCTCGACGGTGAAGAAGTCGCAGGCGATGATCGAGGCGGCGTGCGCACGCAGGAACTCGCGCCAGCTGAGCTCGACACGCGCGTCGGCCGGTGGCACGCCGGCCTGCCGGAGGATCTTGGCGACGCTCGTCGCCGAGACGCGCACGCCCAGGCCCGCGAGCTCGCCGACAATCCGCTGATAGCCCCAGCGCGGGTTCTCACGCGCAAGCCGTAGCACCAACTCACGAGCCTCGTCCGAGACCGCGGGCCGGCCTGGTGACCGGCCTGCGTATGTCCACCGTTTCCGAACGAGCTGGCGATGCCAGCCAAGCAGCGTCTCCGGGCGGACGAAGAACGACGGCCGGCTCCCCTTGCTCAGCAGGCGGCTGGCCGCAGCCAGGAACACCCGGTCCGACTCCTCCAGCCGCGGCCGCGCGACTTGGCGGCGCAGAACGGCCAGCTCGTGCCGGAGCACCACGATCTCGAGCTCCTTGAACTCACGCGAGCGCAAACGCAACGCCGCGACCGCAAGCGCACGCCGAAACACCAGATACACAAGGGAGACCAACAAGAGGCGCCCTCCACCAGATCGCGAACGGGAGCGCGACTCTACGGCTCGTCGCTCCGCGCAGCAGCCCGGAAGCTGGCCACGACGGGTTTACGTACCCGACATGCTGGCACGGGGGCTCTCCAACAAGGAGATCGCCGAGCGCCTCGTGATCTCGCGGAAGACGGCCGGCAACCACGTAGAGCACATCTACTCGAAGCTGGGCGTCTCGAACCGCGCGCAGGCGAGCCTGTTCGCGGTGAACCGGGGTCTGATGCCGGAGCCCGTGCTCGCCGGCGATACGTAGCCCGAGCTCCGCCGACGAAAGATGAGGCGAACGCCCCATGACACGGGCGGGGCCTCCTTCCTAGCCTTGGGACCAGGTTGGAAGCGACGCGTCACAGGTGACAACGGCCGGCCGCCGGCACGCAGGCAGAGCCAGCGCCCGACGGCCAGGAAGGGGACCCGAAATGAAGCTCCGATACCAAGCTCTCGCCGCACTGACGGCGGCGCTCGTCGCAACCTCTGCGGCTCTCGCTACGCCCTCCGACAGGAGCACGAGCGGTGTCTGGCGGTTCGCGGACGGTTCGCAGGTCTTGGGTGCGACATCCACGCTCGTGCGCACCGACCAAGGAGCGTCGTTCACCATCCGCACGAACGGCCTCGCGGCCGGCGACGCGGTCACCGTGTGGTGGGTCGTCTTCAACGACCCCGAGTTCTGCACCACGGGTGAGGGTGGCTTCCGATGCGGTATCGGAGACCTCTTGGCCTTCGGCGGCGACCCGCGCGTCAACAGCTCGGTTTTCTACGCCGCCGGCCACGTCATCGGCGGCTCGGGGATGGCCGGCTTCGGCGGACGCACGACCACCGATGGGCCGACGGGCGAGGTCCTGTGGGGACCCGGCCTGGCCAACGCGCGGACTGCCGACATCCACCTCGTCGTGCGCACGCACGGTCCTGCGCTGGCGGAGTTTCTCCCCGGCCAGATCAAGTCGTTCGGCATTGCGTGCGCCAATGAGCCGCCCGAGCTCGGCGGCGGCGGCCCAAACACGTGCGCGGACCTTCAGTTCGCCGTTCACGAGCCGTAGCGATCCGGAGGAGGCAACAGCATGCGAACGAACACGACGACGGCACAGGCCGCGCGGGACGAATTGGCCGGCTTCGGCGGGCAGTTGATCGGCCCGGAGGATCCGGACTACGACGAGGCACGCGCGGTCTACAACGCCATGATCGACAAGCGGCCCGCGCTGATCGCGCGGTGCGCTGGTCCGGACGACGTCGCCACGACGGTCGCGTTCGCCCGTGACCGCGACCTACTCCTGGCCGTCCGTGGTGGCGGTCACAACGGGGCGGGACTGGGGACGTGCGACGACGACGGCGTCGTCATCGTGTGGGTGCCGGAAATCCGATTCGTCGTAGCTGCTTGATGTGCCGCGTAGAGCTGCGGGGCGTACGTTGTCGCGGTTTTAGGGACGCTGGACGCGTTCGTGCACGAGTTCGAGCGGCACCTGGTATTGGCCGTCTTTGGTGTGCAGGCTTCGGCGCAGGTGGTGGTTGAGGTCGTCAACGTTGATGTTCCAGAGGCCCTCGGCCTGGTCGATGTGCCAGCCGCACTCGAACGCCATCTCGTTCATGACGCCGAGCACGTGTCGGCTCGCTGTCTTCGCGAGCTGGACGTCGTTCGGATCGAGGAGGCCGAGCGCGTCGATGGGTAGGTCCTCTTCGAGCAGCGCCCGCTTCAGCAGATCGACGACGCGCCGGATCGGGCGCAAGTCGCTGATGCGGATGTCGGCGACGAAGATCGGGAAGAGTGTGCCGGCATGAACGATGAGCAGGCACTTGCGTCGGTCGAGCCAGAGCAGGTTCGCGTACCAGTCATCGTCGCTCGGCGGCGCGTCGACAAGCGCGACCGCGCGCTTGCCGAGCAAGTTGAGGAGTTTCCCGGTGCAGCGCAGAATCACCGCCCGCCGAGCCTAGCCCCTCGACCGGCACCGCCCCCCGAGCACAAGCGCCGCCGAAGCATCGGACTGGAACGGTTAGGCGAAGCTCCGCTGCAATCTATGCGGCGAGCCGGTATTCGTGCAGCAGCCCGCCGAGCAGGTCACGACGGCGGATCCGAGCGAGCTCGACCACGTCGGCGACGGCTGGCTCGTCGCGCGGCGGCGGCTTGGTGACCGGTGGCCGCTGCCCGAGCGCTCGGTGCGGCCGGTGCTCGTTGTAATGCGCCACGTAGGTCGCGAGCACGTGCTGGAGCTGGCGGCGGCCGACGATCAGCAGGCAGTCGAGGCATTCGCGGCGCACGGTTCCGACCCAGCGCTCGGCGTGTGCACGCGCCTTCGGCGCCCGCACCGGCGCCTCGATGACACGGATACCTTCGGAACGGAAGACCTCGTCGAACCCGCGGGTGAACTTGCTGTCGCGGTCACGGACAAGAAACCGCGGGCGGACATCCCCGTCGTCAAGCTGCATCAGCAAGTTGCGCGCCTGCTGGGTCACCCACGGCCCGTCCGGGTTCGTCGTGATTCCTGCAAGCCAAACCCGGCGGGTCGCGAGCTCAAATGAAGAACAGCACGTAGAAGCGCTTCAAGAACAAGGTGTCGACGGTGAGGAAGTCACACTCCAAGATGCTCGCCGCCTGCCGGCGCAGGAATTCTGACCAGCTCGTCTCGAGGCGTTGCGGCGCCGGCTCGATCTTCGCCTCCCTGAGGATCGTCCATACGGTGCTCGCGGCGAGTTTGACGCCGAGTCCGACCAGCTCGCCCTGGATCCGCCGGTACCCCCAGCCCGGGTTCTCGCGCGCAAGCCGCACGACGAGTTCCCGTACCTCCGCCGGTGTTGCAGGCCGACCCGGACGGCGATGTGGATACGTCCACCGGCGCGCGATCAGTTCGCGGTGCCAGCGCAGCAGCGTCGCAGGCGTCACGAACGCCGATCTCCGCCACGCCTGCCGTGACAGGACGCGGCTGAACGCCGCCAACAGCGCCCGATCAGCCTGCGTCAGGCCGGGGCGAGCGGTCTGACGCTGGAGCACGCGCAGTTGGTGGCGGAGCAGCAGGATCTCAATCTCCTTCTGCCGCTCCGAGCGACGGCGAAGCACGAGCAGCTCCAGCAGACGCCGCAGCGACCAGTAGAACAACGAGACCGCGATGCGCTCGGACCGACCCGCCACGGCGCTGACCCTACCCCGTCGCAGGAACCAACGAGATCTCCACGATGCGCCCGGCTCACACAGGGCGGGTCCGGCCTGCTCGCCTCAAGAACCTTGGTCGCGGCGCCCGGTACGATGCGGCCATGGCAAAGGCTCTCAAGCAGACCCGGGCGGAGCTCGAGCGCCGTCGCGCCGCGGCCGAACGCTTGCGCGGCCTGCTCGGTCGAGATCCGTCCCGCTCGTTCACCGACGAGCTGATCGCAGAGCGGCGCGCAGCCGCCCGAGCTGAGACCGAAGCCGAAGCCAACACGGGCAGTGCCCGACGCTGAGCCGGCGTCGATCCTCGACGCCTCGGCGCTGATCGCGTTCCTGCACGACGAGCCCGGCTCCGACGCGGTCCTCGACGCGATCGCGCAGACAGCAGCCGTCAGCGTCGTCAACTGGGCGGAGGCGCTCTCGAAGGTGGCAGCCGACGGTGACGATCCGCAGGCGGTGGCGGCAGGCTTCGAGGGTACGCTAATTCTCGAACCGCTGACCGAGACCGATTGCATCGAGATCGCCCTGCTCCGCCCACTGACGAAAGCCAGCGGGCTCTCGCTCGCGGACCGCGCTTGCCTCGCACTCGCCAAACGCCTCGACATCCCCGTCCTAACCGCCGACCGCGACTGGGCCGACCTCAACTTCGGCATCGCCGTTCAGCTCATCCGCTGAACACGCCCAAGTCGAAGCGTGTCCGGAATTTTCGGCACCCACACGTTACGGTGAAGCATCATCCGGGTCCCTCCTTGAGGTGTGAGTCCTGGCAGACCCACAGCCTCAAAGGAGGCCCGGATGTCCTCTCAGCCGTTCACAACGTGTGTAGGCGTGTCAGCTAGGCGGTGAGCCGATCGCACCGGCAAGAGAAGCCGTGAAGCGCTCCAGCAACCCATCGTCGGCTGCGGCGTTGTGGGGATTGAGTTCGGCGAGGGTGATCGCGACCAGACGCGGATCGGAGGCGAGGACTCGCAAGGCGCGCAGCATCTCGTCGAGCTTCAGTCCGGTGTTGCGCGACGGGTGCTCCGACAGTGGGGCGTCGGTGAAGTCGACAACGTCGAGATCGAGATGGATCGCATAACGGTCCGACCGCTCGGCGAGGAGTTCGAGCGTCTGCCGGGCGGCACCCTCGGGATCGTGTCGAACGTCTTCCGACGCGAGTCGGGGAAGCGCCAGCCGCTCGATCTCGCTTCGTTCGAACCGCGTCGCGTGGGAGGGGCTTTGGCCGAACAACACGACTCGCGCAGGATCGAGCAACGGGGTCTTGCCGGTGGCGGCGGACAGTGTCGGCTCGGTGCCTTCGATCGCCAGCATGTGCGCGAGCGCCATCCAGTCGAGAGCCCCATCCATGGCGCTTGCCGGGGTGTTGAGGTCGGAATGTAGGTCGAAGTAGGCGATCGCGACGTCGCCGAGCACCGACCGGACGCCGGCGACCGTCCCGATCCCGACGGTGCAGTCGCCGCCGAGGACAAGGAGCGGTCGCTTGCGGTCGCGAAGCGCATCGGCGACTCGAGTCGCGGTGCTTTGCACCACATCCACGACCGCATCGAGGTTCTGCGCCCACGGCCTCGCTCGATCCGGTCGCCACGGAACGACTGGCGAGTCCCCGAGATCGGAGACCTCAAGGCCGGCGTCGCCGAGCCGGTCGATGAGGCCGGAGTCCCGGAGCGCGGCCGGCGCCTGGTCCTGGCCAACGCCGCAGGCCCCGGCGCCCGACGGGACGCCGATCACGGCCAGCTGTCTGGGTGATGCTTCGCCGCCTGCAGGTCTCATGGGATCAGCCTCGCGGCGCGTACATGATCACCGCGACGCCCACCAGGCAGATGGAGGCGCCGAGGAGGTCGAAGCGATCCGGGCGAAAGTCGTCGAAGGCGATCCCCCAGGCGAGCGACCCGGCGACGAAGACCCCGCCGTATGCGGCGAGGATGCGCCCGAAGTTCGGGTCGGGCTGAAGCGTGGCCACGAACCCGTAGGCGAACAGCGCCAGGCCCCCGAGCAGGGCCAGCCACCACTCCTGGCCTTCGCGAACCGCCTGCCAGACCAGGTAGGCGCCGCCGATCTCGGCCACCGCAGCGACCCCGAAGAGAGCGATGGAGCGGGCCGGGTCCACGGGTGCAGGGTAAGCCCGACGGTCTCAGCAGCAGCTGCACCGCGCTCACCGAAGGCCCCCCTCCCAGCCGGCGACAATCGCCGCCACGAGTCCGCGCAGAAGCGGCTCGGCGCCTTCGGGTGCCAGGATCACGAGCTCGGTCTTCTCGTCGTCCGCGGTCGGCACGAACTCGAAGAAAGCGCAGCACTCGCTCTCAGCCGCAACCAGCTCCTCGACGCGCTCGCGCTCGCCATCGAAGCGGAGCAGCGCCCGGCGGTCCTGTACGTCTACGCCGACCAGCGCGCGCTCGCCGAGCTCGCGCGCGGCGGCGATCCGAACCGGACGGTCGTCGACGGCCAGGGTGCAGGCGATGGGTGTCTCATCTGGCATCTCGCGGGCCTCCTTCGCGGCGGCGGTTTGAGGGACCCGGCTATCGTTCACCTTGAACCTGGGTTCAAGTCAAGGTCCTTGCGTGGAGGAAGCGATGCTCACGATCGGAAAGTTGGCGGCCGCCGCCAGCGTCAATGCTTCCGCCGTCCGCTACTACGAGCGCCGGGGGTTGATGCCGAAGCCCGATCGAATCAGCGGGCAACGGCGTTACGGCCCGGATGCAATCGCCCGCCTACGGACGATTCGCGCTGCCCAGCATGCGGGGCTCTCCCTGGAGGAGATCGCCCGGCTGCTTGCTGGGGCGGATGACGGGGAAAGCGCCGAGGCCCTGCGGGAGCTTGCCGAACGGAAGCTCCCCGATGTCAAGGCGCTGATCGAGCGCGCACAGACGATGAAGGGGTGGCTGGAGCTCGCGGCGGAGTGCCGCTGCGCCTCGTTGGACATCTGCCACCTGTTCGCCTCCAGCGTTCCGGACTCGGGGGCCGTCGGCTCCAGCGCTCAGGCGTAACGCCTGTCCTCAAGCAACCAGCCAGATCGAGGCGAGTGCCGCCTTCGCGTGGACGATCAGGCGAAGCGGCGCCCGCAATCACCGTCGCTGCACGCGATTTCGACCGCCGCTCGGGTCGGTGGATAATCCGACCGCCGGCAAGTGGGTCGGCGTGCCGCAAGCCGAACCTCTACCGGGACACGCATGGCCACATGACGGTCTTCTGCCTCCGTCATCGCCACATGTCCCGTAAGACCGGAGTTCCGCAGTTCGTAGGCATTTGAGGGCGGTTTTGGGGTCGGATTTGGCTCTGTAGAGCCAAGTCCGTGTGTCCGCGGGCGTGGAAGTGTGGGCACACGGATGGTGGCTTTGGATCTTATGTCGTCCGGTGTTGGTGCTACTTGTGTGGGCATGTATTTGCGGACGACGCAGCGGCGGCGGAAGGACGGTTCGCTGGTGCGCTACCTGCAGCTGGCGCACAACCAGCGGGTCGGCGGCGTGACCCGGGCGGAGGTGTTGCTCAACCTCGGCCGCGAGGACGAGCTCGACGTCGAGGGGCTGCGGCGGCTGGCGCGCTCGATCCGCCGCTACACCGACCCGGGCGAGGAGGGCGGCGCGTCGCTCGAGCCGGCCGACGGGCTCGAGGTCGTCGGCTCGCGTCCGCTCGGCGGCGCCTGGCTGCTCGACGCGCTCTGGCGGCGGCTCGGGATCCCGGCGGCCTTGCGTGAGCTGCTCGGGCCGCGACGCTTCGGGATCGACGTCGAGCGGGTGCTGTTCGCGCTCGTCTGCAATCGCGCGCTCGCGCCCTGCTCGAAGCTGGCCGCGGCGGAGTGGGCCTCCAAGGACGTCGCGATCCCCGGCCTGGCGGCGATGGACGACGACCACGCCTACCGCGCGCTCGACCTGCTGATCGAGGCGGACGCGGAGGCGAAGGTGCAGGAGGCGGTCTTCTTCTGCTGCGCCGACCTGCTCAACCTGGAGGTCGACCTGCTCTTCTTCGACACCACCTCGACCTACTTCGAGTCTGAGCCCGACGGCGAGGGCGAGGCGGAGCAGGCGCCCTTCCGCGCGCTCGGGCACTCCAAGGACCACCGCCCCGACCTGCCGCAGGTGGTGATCGGGCTCGCGGTCACCCGCGAGGGGATCCCGGTGCGCGTCTGGGTCTGGCCCGGCAACACGAGCGACCAGACTGTGATCGAGCAGGTGAAGGACGACCTGCGCGGCTGGCGGCTGGGTCGCTGCGTCTGGGTCGTCGACCGCGGCTTCTCCTCGGATGCGAACCTGCGCTACCTGACCCGCGGCGGCGGCCACTGGATCGCCGGCGAGCGGATGCGCGACGGCTCGGCGGACGCGCAGGCCGCGCTCGCCCGACCCGGCCGCTACCAGACGGTGCGCGACAACCTGCGCGTCAAGGACGTCCGCCTCGGCGAGGGCGACGCGGTCAGGCGCTTCGTCGTCTGCCACAACCCGGCCGAGGCCGAGCGCGACAAGGCCGAGCGCGACGCGCTCATCGCCCGGCTCGAGGCCGAGCTCGCCCGGATCGAGACGGCGCGGCGGAAAGCGAAGACAGACAAGCAACGGGCGGCGCACACGCGCGCCGAGTGCGGGCTGCGCGACCACCCGACCCTCTCCCGCTACCTGCGCCTGGCGGCCACCGGTCGGCTGCTGATCGACCGCCGCAAGGTCGCCGCCGAGGAGCGCCTGGACGGCAAGTACCTGCTCTCCTCCTCCGACCCGGACCTCACCGCCGAGGAGATCGCGCTCGGCTACAAGAACCTGCGCGAGGCCGAGCGCTCCTTCCGCGACCTGAAGACGACGCTCGAGCTGCGCCCCGTCTTCCACCGGCTCGATCGCCGCATCCGCGCCCACGTCGTCGTCTGCTGGCTCGCGCTGCTCATGATCCGGATCGCCGAGCGCAAGAGCGGCCAGAGCTGGCGGCGGATCGCGACCGAGCTGCAACGCCTCCACCTCGTCACCCTCCACGGCGAGGCCGGCACCGTCCAGCAGACCACCCGGCCGACCGACGCCCAGCACGCCATCCTCACGGCGCTCGAGATCGAGCCGCCGCCACCGATCACCGCGCTCGAACCAGCCTGACGCGTCTCTCACGGGCCGCCAGCCGTAGGCACACGGCTGCCACGCCGCTCGACGGCAAAACTCCCTGCTAACACACTGTTTCTACGCCGGATGCATGCCCATCAACTGCGGAACTCGGG
>JBOGYU010000171.1:0-8931 GCA_050696935.1 Solirubrobacteraceae bacterium
GGCGGGTCGCGCGCGCGGCGCGCACCGTGCGCGCAACGCGCCATCTCCGCGCTGCGCCGTCGCCCGGCGCGTGTCCGTTGCGGGTGGGCGCGTCCTTCAGCATATGAGCCCACCGCCTCGGCCACGGCTCGGGGACTGGTCGCTCACACGGCCGCTCACCGCCCGGACCTCCTCGACCCGGCGCGACCCGCGGGCGCGGCGCTCACCACGAGCGCGGGCGCGCGCGCGGTCTCGGAGGCGACCGCGGAAGCTGGGCGCTCGCGGAGCGCTCGGGCGCCGTCATCGCGCCCGACCCAGAGCGCGGCAGCGGCCGCTACGGCGACCAGTGGCACTGCGGCCGACAGCCGCCGCAGGCGGCGCGGCGGGTGCGCCTGCCACGCCGGGACGATCTCGAATCCGTCACTGGAAAGCAGGGTCTCCGCGGCCGTGAGCGCCGCGCCGCCACCGAGCGGCTCGTCGGCGATCGCGATCAAAGGGGGCGTGGAGAAAAGCGCTGGACGACGCATGACATGAGTCCCTCATGCGCTCCTGTTGCCGGCCCGGTCGCGATGTCCCCTCCCTTCTTCAAGCCGATATGTCTGACCGACGCTGCGCCCGTGACCATGCGTGCACTGCGGCTCCTCCCGCAGGCTGCGATGCCGCTAGCGCCCGAGCGCTGCGCCGGGACGATGCTCGGCGAGATCGAGACCGAGACCGAGGGCGCGTAGCGCGGGCCCGTGGCGCGCCCGAGCAAGGGACGGATCCTGCAGGCGCTGCTCGAGCGCCACGGGCGGACGTTCGCGAAGGAGCTGCGGATCGATGTCGCCAAGGGGACTCCGTCGCCGTTGTTCCGGCTGCTCGTCATGTCGATCGTGCTCAGCGTCCCGCATCGGTCACAACACGCTCGGCCGACGATCAGTTGTTGCGGGGCCGAGCGTACGGTCAAAGCGAATCATTGCTTCGATCATCCCCTTCCTCAGGACCTGCAGCCAGTCCGAGTTGGGCACCGATCTCGATCCCGGCGACACGGCCCAGGCGCAAGCTCGAGGGCATATACATGTGGCCCATCCGGCGGTTCCGGCCGCATCCCGGAGCCTGAGCCGGGCAGTGTGGTTGGTATGAGCCGTTCGGCGTCCGACGCGGTGATGGCGGCCATGCGCGAGCCGGGGTTCTCTCCGCGGCAGCCCCGCGAGCTGGAGGTGCGCGAGACGGCGATCTCGTTTCGTGTTCCTGGCCGGCGACCGCGTCTACAAGGTCTGCCGGCCAGCGCCAGATCGTCGAGGCCGACGCCTCGGTCACGGCGCCGCCCGAGCTGCGGCCGCGGACTTCGACGGCCACGCCGACGAGCGCCTTCTTGCCACGCTGGAGCCCGCCGTCGAGGCCTCTTCGAGGCCGCCGAAGAAGAATTTGTCGACTTCGACCTCCTCGCACAACAGGCTGCGTTCGAACGCGATCATCGCGCGACGCAGCTAGTAGACGATCTGGTCTCATAGCGCGCCAGATCGAGCTGGCGCTGCAGCTGCTTGGCCGAGATCCCGGGATGCTGGGTGGCCACCACGTAGGTCGCCCAGAACCACGTCCGAAGCGGCGTGCGCGTGCCGTGCAGCACCGTCGCGGCGGTCACCGACGTCTGCACCGTGCACGCGCTACAGATCCACAGATGTCGGAGAGTCGCCCGGCCCGCGCGCCCACCCGCCGCAATCTGGGCAGACGAACCCGTCGGGCCAGCAGGCGAACAGGTACTCCCGGCGGGCGTCCTCGGTGGCGAAGCGCGTCTGGAAGTCCGTGATCGAACGAGGGAACCCGGGCCGCGGCACCCGTCAAGCTCTCAAACGACCCGGATGGAGCCGACCGGATAACGGATAAACACTTGCCCGCTAATGGTTCTGCTTACGTCGCGGCCTCGCCAAGATCTGCCGGAGGCGCCGGTCTACGACGGCCGCGGCTGCGGCCGGCGCGCGATCGCGTCTCGCGATCGAGGAAATCCTCGTCGGCCTGCACGTTGATGACGTGCCGCGGCCATCCCACGAGGAGTGGGGCCACGCTACTGCCCGTTCTCTGAGGGCTCTTCGAGCGCCTCCGATTCAGTGGCGGCACCGGTATCGTCGTGGCGGAGTTGCCCCTCGGCCGTCGCCGCGAGCGTCTGCTCGCGGCCGGGCGCGTCGAAGACGAAAATCTCCACCACGAGGTCTGGGTCGAACAGGACTTGAGACTGATAGTTGACGACGTTGCGGCCTGTCGCTGCTTCGATCATGTCCTTGAACCGCTCCGCCATCCTGTTCTCAAAGAGCTGGCGAAACTGGCGCACCATGTCCTGCTCACCGAACTTGAGCATCGTCTCCTCGGCCGGCGTCATCCCGCCACGCAGGACGACGATGAGCATGTCGTCGAGCATGTAGCTCTTCGCCTGCTCGGCCCCTTACCGAAGAACTCCTTTTGGGCCCGCACGACCTCGTTGGAGATGTGTGCGAGCAATTCTCCGTCATAGCGCTCGCGCAGTCCGCCGCCAGTCGCATCGCTCATGATCGTAACCCTATCGACAGCCGCGCTCGCGACCCGGTTGCGGCGGGACTACCATGCAGCGCTGATCGCGGAGCGGAGTGACGCTACAGGGCGCCGGTCGGCTTCGAGGTCCAGCGGAGGTAAGGGGGTTTCGCCTGCCGGACCGGTTCGCGGGACTGTCGCCTGATCGAGAGTTCGTTCTTCGACAGAAGGCTCTGCATGCTCCGTGAATCGCCCGCGCCGCCGGCGCCTCGGCAACGTCTGGCATCGACTGCACTGAGCCCCTACTCGCGCGAGCCGCGCAGATTCGCCGGAACACCCGATGCCAGCGGCGCTTCGCTGCACAGCAGCGCGAAGACGCCGCCGCAATGAAGGTGGCGGCGGCCGTGAAGGTGGCGCTCAGTGCGCGAGCGACGAGCGCGCGAGGGGACCGGACCGGGCGTGAGGCCGGGAGCCCCAACAGCACCGATCTCAGCCGTTGGCCGCCTCCACGCTGGGCAGCACTTCGCCGGCCAGCGTCTGACGAGAGGAGCCGAATGCCCATCCGCACAGGGCGCCGGCTTCATAGCTCCCTGAGCGGAGCTTGCACACGCTGGAGCGTCGCACGGAGAACCCGTCCATGAGCAGGAATTCAGGGGCAGCGCCGCTGCTCAGGATCGACGAGCAGCGCATTGGCCGCCGCGCGGTGCTCACAGCGGTCGGCGAAGTTGACATCAGCACCGCCGCCGATCTACAGCGGGCGCTCGAAACCGCCCGCGATGACGGCGCCTCAGAGATCTGGCTGGACTTCACGCGGACGACCTTCATGGACTCCAGCGGGCTCCATGCGCTCCTCGAACTGCGTCCCAGCTTGCATGAGGCCAAGCGACGACTGGTGTTGATCTGCCCCGCAGGACCGGTGCTTCAGCTGCTCGTACTCACTGGGGTCGACCGCGAGCTAGAAATCCATCACACCCGCACCGCCGCGCAATACGCCAACTAAGCCAAGCGAGACGAAAGGAATCCAGCCATCGCCGACACCACGCAGGAACCAGTTGCCCGGCTTCTGCGTCACCGCAACGGAGTCCCGGCTGGGCAGCACGGCGCCGTATCGCGAGTCGCGCGAGTGGGCGCCGGTGATAGAGGCCCAGCACGATCTCGAGGCGCGCCCACGAAGACATCATCTTCATCGAGCTCCAGAGCTGCCCGAGCACCCGGCTACCGGTCGTTTTGTTCGGCCCGTAGTCATTCAACTCGACTGGTTGATGTCCTCGATTGGGCATCACCGAGGGGAGATTGCCATGTCCGCACCCTCCAACGCCCCTTTGAGGCAGAAGCCGAACGGCCGCCCATCCGGTAAGACCAACCGTGCCGACGTCCTGCGCGCGTTCGCGGCCAAGGCCAACGAGGAGCACACGGCCGTCGAGGCCGCCGTCGGCCGGGCCAAGAAGGCGAACGCGGAGGGCGTCGAGCACGCGGTCCACGCCGGGGAAATCCTCATTGCGGCGAAGAAGGCGGTCGGCCACGGCAACTGGATGAGGTGGACCGAAGAGAACTTCGACGGCTCGCACCGCACCGTGGACCTCTACATGCACTTGGCCGAACGCAAGGCAGAGATTTCGCAAGGTCTTGCGAATTTGGGAATCGAGGCCGTGGCGAAGGAACTCGCCCGGCCGACGCGCAATCTCCCGGAGGTGGTGAGCGACTGGCCGGCCCGTCGCGGCGAGTTCATGCAGCGCGCGATCCGGGACGTGCTCGACCTCGCGGTCGTGGTCGAGCATGCGATCGGACTCGCACCGGAGGCCGACCGGGAGCGGATGAACGAAGAGCGGGACCTAATGGCTCGCGAGGTTCGCAAGTTCGTGGCTCGCCCGTGGCCGGTGACTCCCGAGCCCGCGCCCACGCTGGTCGAAGACGACGAGACGCCCGAGGCGGTGTAGCCCTTCCGGCCCAAGCGGCGGCGGGAGATGTTCGTGGCCGCCCCGGCCCGCGCTCGTTGGCCCAGGCAGGTGCCCACGGGCTGCGATCACCTGTCGCCCCGATCGGCAGCGTGACCGGACGGGACGACTCCGAGCCGGCACGGACGGGGCGACGTTGTCGAGGCCGCATGCATCCATCGCGATCGGCTGTCGCGGTCGGTATCGCTCGCTTCGCGGACGAAAGAGTCAAGCTCATCACGCACTGTTCGTTGGCTCGCCGGGTGGGTAGGCGAGTCGTATGGAGTACACGATCCTGGCCCTTGTGCTGGTTGTGCTGGTGACGATCTTCATCGCATGGCTGGTAATGGCCGGTGTGCGTAGGGGCGGCGGTCCGCCTGACGGGCAGAACGGCCGGCGCGACCGCAACGATGCTGCCGAACAGCGCCCGCCGGAGGGCGAGCCCGAGATCGAAACCGAGTCCGAGAAGCTCGCGAACCGCCCGCGCTGAGCGCTCGAGGGCTGGGAGTGACGGTGCACGCCGAGGATCCCGGGAATCCAGCACCAGATCTTCGAGCTCGGGCAGCCGATGGGCCGAGGCGGAGCTGCGGGGCGATATCGCAGCTCTCGGCACGCTCCTCCCACGACGACTTCATCGCCGTCGGCCGTCGCGGCTCCGTGCTCAGCAAGGACCAGTGGCTGGAGCGCTACCGGTCCGGTGACCTGAAGAATGAGTGGTTCAGGTGGGAGAACGTTCGTTCGCGTGTCGGGACCACGGCGAGATGGCGGTGGCGGTGGGATCCGCAGACCCCCAGGAGGCGACGCCGGACCCCCTCCACGTGCTCATCGAGCGCTTCGCACACGCGCGCTGACCTCGCTCTTGCTCACCCGCAGACCGAGGCTTTCGACCAGCTGGTCGACGCGCCGCGTCGAGACGCCGCAGACGTAGGCATGCTGCACCACCGCCAGCAGCGCCTGCTCCGAGCGCCGGCGCGGCTCCAGAAAGCTGGGGAAGTAACTGCCCTGGCGGATCTTGGGGATCTGCAGCTCGATGTCCCCAACCCGAGTGTCCCAACGCCGTGGACGGTAGCCGTTGTGATGGGTCACCCGATCCTCGGGCCGACGCTCGCCGTGCTCGGCGCCGATCAACCGGACACCTCGAGCTCCATCATCTCCGTCGCGACCGGGCGGGCCGCCTCGCGGATCACGTCAGCGTGCTCATCGAGCAACATTCGCTTGACGACCTCCTCGATCGTCATCCTGTCGACACCGGCCACGCGGCGCCTCCTTCCGTCGAGTCGTGAGAAGCCCGACGATCATTAGCGCCGCGTCGGCCGGAACCACGTTCCGTCCGAACCCGACCTACACCACGCTAACTGGACATGACCGGCGAGCCTGCGGTCGGCGATACGAGGCCAAGTCCGAACGGATCTCGTCTGCGTGGCGGGTTCGCCGGGACACAAGTGGTCTGCGCAGCGACGGCTGGCCTGGCCGCTGGCGCGTGCTTCCCAGCGCTTGCGGCCCCGCGCATGACCCCCGCGCTCCCCCTGCACCGGAGCTGCAAGCAGGAGTCGGTGCGTGCGCGACCCCGGCGCGGCGGGTAACCCGCATGGCATGTCCGCCACAATGGAAGTCCCTAACCCCCGGGAGCCCACCACTCCGGCCGTTCCGGACGCGCCGGTCCCTCCCGTGGTACCGGACCCGGGGACGCCCGCGGATCCGGAGCAACCGGCGACGGTTCCTTCCCCGACGGAGCCGGCCACGCCGATCGTTCCGGACCCAGACGCGCCACCGGATACCGATTCCGTGTGAGGCGCAGCGATTGTCATCGGTCATGGAACGGTTGCGCTTGCCCGGGGGATCCCCTTCAGACGCCACATACCGACGCCGATGCTCCGGGGTCGTCGCAAGCACCCCGTCACGCGTGCATCCGCGCAACGCGAGCCTGGCTTTGGTGCAGCTCGCGCCCCGGTCCAAGGCGCACGGCGTGCGGCTACCCCGGCGCGCGAGCCAGGGCTACCGATGCGTGCGGGTTGTAGTAGTCGGCGTTGAGTCCGGTGTACTCTGCCACTCGTCAGGGACTGGTCCTCGGCGAAGCACGCGTCCACGGGGCACGCCTCCACGCAGGCGTCGCAGTCGATGCACGCCTTCGGATCAATGAAGAGCTACTCAGCCGCGTCGTACTCGGGCTCGTCGGGCGTAGGATGGATGCAGTCGACGGGGCACACCTCGACGCAGGAGTTGTCCTTGGTGCCGATGCAGGGCTCTGCGATGACGCAGGCCGTGGGCCGCATTTGTCCGACAGCCGCCCGGATTTCAACTATTTCGGGGACGCGCTTGACTGGTCCGGCGCCGGAGTACGGTCAATCGGGAACGGAAGGAGGGCCATGCCGCAGTTCAGGGAGAGCATCGACATCGGGCGGCCGCCCGAAGCCGTCTGGCAGGCGATCGGCACGCCGGAGCGCTGGTTCGAGGGCTACCTCGAGAGTCGCTCGCGCTCGGCTGACTATCCAGGCCCTGACACGGGCGACGACCACCTCTATCGGACCCGTACCACGGAGGCGGTGGATGCGCGGGTGACCCGTTCGGAGGCGCCGACCATGCTCGAGGAGGACCAGGACGGGAAGACCTTCTCCCGGCGCGTGCGCTACAGCCTGACCCCCATTCCTACCGGAACCTCCCTACGTGTCGAGGACGACGTCAGCTTCAAAGGGCTCGGCAAGCTGGCCGCGCCAATCGCCTCGCGCGACATCAAGAAGCGCTGGGAGACGTCGCTCGCGAAGCTCAAGGAAGTCGCGGAGAGCGGACTTTAGGCGCTCCGGCCCCCGCGGATCGCCAACGGCACGAGAAAGCGTCGGGTTGCCGCCTGTGCCCGCCGTGATCGTCTGTGTCGTACGGCGGTGCCGGCGTCGGTTCGACCGTAATTCTCGCCGCGTGCGACGAGCCATCCGCCTCGGGCTTGGGGGCTCGTTCGGATGGCGAGTACCACGATGGCGACGGCGACCAAGCCCGTCGTCGCGGTAGCCGTGCGCCAATCATCGCGTCGCGGCGGGGAGGGCGACGGCTGCCTCAGGCGGCGTGACGCGGAAGGTCAAGTGCTCGACGCGGCGATCGACTCCGGTCGGGTGCGCTTCACGATCCTCGAGGCGGGCGCAGGCGGAGCTCCGCCCCCAGCGTAGGCGCGACGGCCGGCGGCCCCGGCCGAGGCGCTCGGCCAGGCACAGGCGAGCAGGTCGATCCCGTCGGCGGGACGCGGCTCGACCGGCTCCCCGACATCCGGCATCTGCGGATGCGATCGACTCCTCCGTCTCGGCGAGGGAGATCAGCTCGTCCAGGAAGTTCGCCAGCAGCGGCGCGCGATCGGAGCCGGCGGCCCCGCAGCGGACGCGACTCGCCCCGGCCGCCGGCGCCTCGTCGCGGCGGATCGGGACAGATCGAGGGCCGGCGGTGCGAGAACTGCCGCGGAACCGGAACAGTCGAGGAAGCCGTCGGCGGCGGCTGACCGGCAAGCCGGCCAGGTCGTCCTCCGTGGAATGCCTTCAGCACGGCTCCATGCACGCGAGCCCGGCCGCTGCCGCGGATCGCGTGGCTACCGCTTGCCTTCGCGGGCGTCGCGAACTTGTCCGGACGCTCGGCCTTGCGGGCGGTGGTGGTCCTGCCTCGACGCAGCTGTCCTTCCGGCCGCCTCGCTGGCCGTCCGACGCCGCTTGCGAGCGTCGAGGGTCTTGCGGCGGCGCTGTTCCTCGTTGCCTTCGGTCTTAGGAACCATCAGTGCCTCCCAGCACCGCGATGCCCGCTAAAAGAGGCCATCGTGCCGCGATGGGTCCGGCGCTTTCCTACGCGGTCACGGCCAAGCTCGTACATCCTGACCGGCCCGGTCGTCGCGATCGACGGCGACGGCGCGATGCAGATGAATGGCATCAACGCCCTGATCGACGTCGCTAAGCACCGCCACCGGTGGACCGATCCTCGCTTCGTCGTTCTCGTGCAGAACAACCGCGACCTCAACCAGGTCACATGGGAGCAGCGCGTCCGCTCTGGCGACCCCAAGCTCGACGCGTTCCAGCGGATCCCGGACTTCCTCTACGCGCGATACGCTGAGCTGCCTCGGCTTCAGCGGCAGCCGCGTCGACGCCCCCGACCAGGTCGCCGCCGTCTGGGACCGCGCGTTCGCCACCGACGGGGCCGTCCTGGCCGAGGCCATCACCGACCCCCGAGGTGCCGGCGCTGCCGCCGCACATCGAGTTCGAGCACGCGCGCAAGTTGGCCAGCGCGCTCGTCCAGGGCGACCCCGAACGTGGGCATGCCATCCGCCAGACGCTCAAGGGGCGGTTGCAGGAACTCGTCAACCGCCAATAGCGAGACTCCGTCAGGGAGGGATCGAGGCGGGAACTGCACCCTCCATGGCCCATCGAAGCGGCGCCCGACCTAAGGAGCCGTCGGTAAATAACCCAGGAGGTTTGGGCTGGGTTATGTAGAACTGTGGTGGCGTGATCGATGAGGTGGCGATCGGTGACCGGTTCCGGGCATTGGCGGGCGAACTGAACGAGCGTCA
>JBOGYU010000172.1:0-8917 GCA_050696935.1 Solirubrobacteraceae bacterium
CGCCTGGACCTCGAGGGCGCGCGGCGGGCGATCGCCGCCGTCGGCGAGCCGCTCGGGCTCGGCGTCGAGGAGGCCGCGCACGCGATCCTCGCCGTCGTCAACACGCGGATGGCGGGCGAGATCCGGCTGATCACGCTCGAGCAGGGCCACGACCCGCGCGAGTTCGCGCTGGTCGCCTTCGGCGGCGCCGGCCCGCTGCACGGCGCGGCGCTGCTGCGGGACATCGGGATCCGCACGATGCTCGTCCCGCGCTCCCCGGGCGTGCTGTGCGCGATCGGCTGCGCGGTCGCCGACCTGCGCCACGACTTCTCGCTGACGATCGAGCGACTGCTCCCGGAGGAGGGCAGCACGCGCCCCGACCAGCTCGACGTCGCCGAGCTGCACCGCGTGCTCGCCGCCCAGCGCGAGGAGGCCGAGGCCGAGCTGGCGGCCGACGGCATCCAGCTCGAGCGCGCCGCGATCCACCACCACCTCGACATGGCCTACGAGGGCCAGGTCCACCGGCTGCGCGTGGCGATCGAGCACGGCTGGGAGGCGCCGCGCCTGCGCCGGGCGTTCGTCGAGCACTACGAGCGCGAGTACGGGACCGTGCTCGGCGACCTGCCGGTGGTCGTCGTCAACGCCCGCACGTCGATCGTCGGGAGCCGGCCGCGCGCCGGCACCGGCGCTGCCGGCGAGCACGGCGCCGAGCCGCGGCCGCGGGGCGAGCGCCCGGTGCACTTCGGCGCCTGGATCGACACGCCCGTGTACCGGCGCGCCGACCTGCGTCCCGGCGCGGAGCTGGACGGGCCGCTGATCGTCGAGCAGGCCGACACGACGGTCGTGGTCGAGCCCGGCATGTCCGTACGCGTCGACGCCGCCGCGAACCTGGTGGTGACCGCCGCATGATCGATCCGCTCACGCTCTCGGTGGTCCGCAGCGGGCTCGAGCAGGTGTGCGACGAGATGGACCTGCACCTGATCCGCTCGGCGCTCTCGCCGATCATCTCGGAGACCAACGACTGCGCGCACGGGATCTACGACGCGCGGACGGGCGAGACGATCGCCCAGGGCGAGCTCGGGCTGCCCGTCTTCCTGGCCAACATGCAGTTCTCCGTCGCGGCGGTGATCGCCAGGGCGCAGGAGACGGGCGGGTTCCGCGAGGGCGACGTCTGGATCCTCAACGACCCGTACCTCGGCGGCACCCACCTCAACGACATCAACCTCGTCGTGCCCGTGTTCGTCGACGGCGAGCTGTTCGCGCTGCTGGCGTCGACCGGCCACTGGATGGACATCGGCGGCGCGGGGCCGGGCGGCTGGAACCCCGACGCCCAGGAGGTCCACCAGGAGGGCCTGATCATCCCGCCCGTGCGGCTGTACGAGGACGGCCGCCTGAACGAGCCGCTGGTCGAGTCGATCATGGCCAACGTCCGGCTCCCGCGGGAGATGCGCGGCGACCTGACGGCGATGAGCAGCGCCGTGCGGATGGGCGAGGGCCGCCTGCGCGAGCTGATCGACCGCCACGGCCGCGACGAGGTGCGCCGCTGCCTGACCGAGCTGATCGAGCGCTCCGAGCGGCAGATGCGCTCCCACATCGAGGAGATCCCGGACGGCACGTACGCGTTCACGGACCACCTCGACAACGACGGCATCGTCGACGAGCCGATCGCCGTCGCGGTCACGGTGACCGTCGCCGGCAGCGACATGACGATCGACTTCACGGGCACGAGCCCGGCCGTCCGCGGCCCGGTCAACCTCGGCCGCAGCACGACCGTCTCGGCCTGCTACGTCGCGCTCAAGCACATCTTCCCGGACGTGCCGATCAACGGCGGGACGTTCCGGCCCGCGCGCGTGCACATCCCGGAGAAGACGCTGCTGGCGGCGGAGTACCCGTCGCCCACCAGCGGCTACCTGGAGCCGACCGGCCGCGTGCTCGACGTGATGTTCGGCGCGCTCGCCCAGGCGATCCCCGAGCGCGTCCCCGCCGCGCCCTTCGGCACCACCGGCGTGGTGACCGTCGGCGGCCTGCACCCGGAACGCGGCGCCTACTACGTCGGCGTCTTCCCCTATCCCGGCGGGTACGGCGGCAGCGCCGAGAGCGACGGCCTGGTCCACGGCAACACGCCGCAGTCGATGGCCAACTTCGTCGCGCTCGAGGCCTCCGAGCACCGCTACCCCGTGCGGTTCGCGTACTTCGCGCTGCGGGAGGACTCCGGCGGCGCCGGGCGCCACCGCGGCGGGAGCGGCACGACGTACCGGATCGCGACCCACGCACGCTGCGTGGTGTCGATCCTGGGCGACCGCGCGGACCACCTGCCGTTCGGGCTCCAGGGCGCCGGCGAGGCCGCGCCCAACAGCGTCCGCGTGATCGCCGGCGGCGAGGAGTGGGTGCCGCCGATGCGCACGAAGCTCGCCCGCAGGACGCTCGAGGCCGGCGACGCGGTGATCGTCGCCTCGCCCGGCGGCGGCGGCTTCGGCGACCCGCTGGAGCGCGACGTCGACGCGGTCGAGCGCGACCTCAACCTCGGCTACGTCAGCCGCGAGGCCGCCGAGCGCGACCACGCGGCCGTGATCGCCGAGGAATGGACCGTGGCCGGGCGGCGCCGCTACCGGCTCGACCCCGAGCGCACGTTCCAAGCGCGGCGCGACAGACGGGCCGCGCCGGCGCCGGTGGGCGCGGTCGACTCGAGAGGAGGCATCGATGGCGACAACTGAACCGCGGGCCGGCAGCGCCGCCTGGGAGCTGCCCGACGAGCTCAAGCTGCTGCGCGAGACGGTGGCGGGCTTCGTCGAGAAGGAGATCGTCCCGCTCGAGGCGGACCTCGACTTCGAGGCGTACAAGCTCGAGCCCGACGACCTGGCCCGCGTGCAGGCCAAGGCGCGCGAGGCCGGCCTGTGGTGCGTCGCCTCGCCGGAGCGCTACGGCGGCGCCGAGCTGAGCCTGCTCGGCCAGTGCATCGTCGCCGAGGAGGCCGCCAAGTGCCGCATGGGCGCGTACGTGCCCGCCGGCGCCGCCTTCGGCTGGGACCCGCCGAACGTGATCTACGAGGGCACCGAGGAGCAGATCCAGAAGTACGCGGTGCCCACGATCGAGAACGGCGAGAAGACCTACGTCGCGATCTCCGAGCCCAGCGGCGGCGCCGACCCGGCGCGCGCGATCGCCACGACCGCCAAGCGCGACGGCCACCGCTACATCCTCAACGGCACCAAGCTGTGGATCACCGGCGCCGACGAGTCGCGCTGGGGCGTGGTGTTCGCGCGCACCGACCGCGAGGCGGGGCGCGGCGGCATCACCTGCTTCATCGTCGAGGCCGACTCGCCCGGCATCACGATGAGCCGGATCCCGGTGATCCGCCCGCTGTCGCCGTGCGAGGTCACGTTCGAGGACACGCCGGTGCCCGCGGAGAACCGGCTCGGCGAGGAGGGCGAGGGCTTCAAGGTCGCCGAGAGCTGGCTCGTGCACGGGCGCGTGCCGTACGCCGCCGGCACGATCGGCGTCGCCCAGGCGGCGCTGCGGATCGCCACCGAGTACGCCAAGGACCGCAGCACGTTCGGCCGGCCGCTCGCGCAGCGACAGGCGATCCAGTGGATGCTGGCCGACTCGGAGATCGAGCTGCGGGCGGCGCGCCTGCTCACCTACCAGGCGGCCTGGAAGGCGGACCTCGGGCAGGACTTCAAGACCGAGGCGTCGGTGGCCAAGGTGTACGCGACCGAGACCGCCGGCCGCGTCGTGGACCGCTGCATCCAGGTGCTCGGCGGGATGGGCGTCTCGAAGGAGATGCCGCTCGAGCGCTGGTACCGCGAGCTGCGCATCAAGCGCATCGGCGAGGGCCCCTCGGAGGTCCACCGCCTCGTCGTCGCCCGCCACCTGCTGGGAGCCGCCGCCCGGGACCGCTAGCCATGGCGATCGACTTCGACATCAGCGACGGGATCGCGACGATCACGCTCAACCGGCCCGAGCGCCTGAACGCGCTCGACGCCGACGCCTACCGCGCGCTGTCGGAGGCCTGGGAGCGGGTGCGCGATGACGGCGCCATCCGCGCCGCCGTGGTGACCGGCGCGGGCGAGAAGTCGTTCACCACCGGCGCCGACCTGAAGAGCTTCGTCACCGACCCGGAGGACCTGTCGGAGTTCTGGCTCACCCAGCGCGGGCAGCTCCTCAACCGCGGGCTCGAGGTCTGGAAGCCGGTCATCGCCGCCGTCAACGGCTACTGCCTCGGCGGCGGCCTGACGCTGATGCTGGCGACCGACATCCGCGTCGCGGCCGAGCACGCGACGTTCTCGCTCGCCGAGGTCAAGCGCGGGATCATCGCCGGCAACGGCGGCACGCAGCGCGTGCTCGCGCAGCTCCCGTACGCGATCGGGATGGAGCTGCTGCTCACCGGCGACCGGTTCGACGCCGCCACGGCCGAGCGCTGGGGGCTCGTGAACCGGGTCGTCCCGGCGGGCGCGCTGATGGAGACCGCGATCGGCTACGCCCGGCGCATCGCCGAGAACGCGCCGCTGGCGGTGCAGGCCGCAAAGGAGCTCGCGATCCGCTCGCGCGAGCTCGGGCTCGGCGGCGGGCTGCGGCTCGAGCAGGCGATGAACCGGCTGCTCCAGTTCACGTCCGACGCCAAGGAGGGCCCCGCGGCGTTCGCGGAGAAGCGACCCGCGCGGTTCGAGGGGCGATAGCGGTGACTGGACTTCCGCTCGACGGCGTGACCGTGATCGACCTGGGCCAGATCTACAACGGCCCGTACGCGACGCTGCTGATGGCGCTCGCCGGCGCGCGGGTGATCAAGGTCGAGCCGCGCCACGGCGACAACCTGCGCGGGCGCGCGCGTTCGAAGGGCGCCGGCGCCCCGTTCGTGATGCTCAACTCCAACAAGGCGGGCGTCACGCTCAACCTGCGCACCGACCGCGGTCGCGAGCTGCTGCTCGACATGGTCGGGCGGGCCGACGTCCTGGTCGAGAACTTCCGCCCCGGCGTGATGGAGCGGCTCGGGGTCGGGCCCGACGTGCTGTGCGAGCACAACCCGCGGCTGATCTACGCCTCGGGCTCGGGGTTCGGGCGCTCCGGGCCGTACCGCGACTTCGCCGCGATGGACCTGACCGTGCAGGCGATCTCCGGGGTGATGAGCGTGACCGGCTGGCCCGACCGCCCGCCGGTGAAGGCGGGCCCGGCCGTGTGCGACTTCTTCGGCGGCATCCACCTCTACGGGGCGATCGCCACCGCGCTGTTCGACCGCGAGCGCACGGGCCGCGGGCGCGTGGTGGAGACCTCGATGCTCGAGTCCGCCTACGCGTCGCTGATGTCCAGCCTCGGCCTGCTCTTCGGCTCGGGCGGGGACACGCCGCTGCGCACGGGCAATCGCCACAACGGTCTCGCCGAGGCGCCCTACAACGTCTACCCGACGCGCGACGGCTTCCTGGCCATCATCTGCGTGACGGACGCGCACTGGCGCAGCCTCGCGGGCGCCATGGGCCGCGACGACCTCGCCGCCGCCCCGGGCTTCGCGACGCGCACGGAGCGGGTGGAGCGGATCGACGAGATCGACGAGCTGGTCTCGGCGTGGACGGCGGGCTTCGCCAAGGACGAGCTGTTCGAGACGCTGCGCGACCACGGGATCCCGTGCGCGCCCGTGCGCGACCTGGCGGAGGTCGTCAGCGATCCCCACCTGCACGCGCGCGGGATGCTGCGGGAGATCGACCACCCCGAGATCGGCCGGGTGACGGTCCCGCACAGCCCGCTGCGCTACGACGGCGACGGCGGCGCGCCGCTCGTGCCGAGCCCGGCGCTCGGCGAGCACAACGAGGCCGTGTACGGCGGGTGGCTCGGGCTCAGCCGCGCCGAGCTGGACGAGCTCGAGCGCGAGGAGGTCATCTGATGCGCGGCAAGGCGGTCATCGCCGGGATCGGCCACACCGCCCACGGCAAGCTGCCGGGGCGCACGCCGCTCTCGCTGACCGTGGAGGCGTCGCGGGCGGCGCTCGCCGACGCCGGGATCGAGAAGTCGCTCGTCGACGCGCTGCTCGTCAAGTACCCGACGTCGCGCTTCGAGCCGATGTTCGGCCAGAAGGTCGCCGAGGCGATGCGGCTGCAGCCCCGGCTCGGCGCGGTCGTGGACCAGGGCGGCGCCTCCAACATCAGCATGATCTCCTGGGCGGCGCTGGCGATCGAGGCCGGGCAGTGCGACGTCGCCCTCGTCACGACCGCGGACAATCCGCGGACCGGTACCCGCCAGGCGTACGAGCGGGCGTGGGGGGACGACGCGGTGTACGGCTGGTTCGGCACGCCGGCGGGCTACGCGATGATCGCGCAGCGGCACATGGCCGAGTTCGGCACGACGAGCGAGCAGCTCGGGGCGATCGCCAAGGCGTGCCGCCGGCACGGCGCCGCCAACCCGGCCGCGCAGCTGCGCAAGCCGATCACGATCGAGGACCACCAGCAGTCGCCCTGGGTCGTCGAGCCGCTGCGACGCGACGACTGCTGCCTGATCTCCGACGGCGGGGCGGCCGCGGTGGTGACGAGCGCAGAGCGCGCGCGCGAGCTCGGGGTGCGCGACCCCGTGCCGATCCTGGGCTTCGGCCAGGGGCACAGCTCCTACGAGGTCGCGCAGCGCCCCGTTCTGACCGAGACCGGGGCCGGCATGTCGGCGCGGACGGCCTTCGCGATGGCCGGCATCCGGCCGGACGACGTCGACGTGGCGCAGATCTACGACTGCTTCACGATCACCGTGCTGCTGACGCTCGAGGACTACGGGTTCTGCGGCCGCGGCGAGGGCGGGGAGTTCGTACAGGACGGCGGCGTCGAGCTCGGCGGCCGGCTGCCGATCAACACCAGCGGCGGCCTGCTGTCGGAGACCGGGATGCCCGGCATGCAGCTCGTGATCGAGGGCGTCCGGCAGGTCCGCGGCACGTCGACCTCCCAGATCCCCGACGTGGACGTCTCGCTCGTCTCCAACCAGGGAGGCATCATGCACACCCACTCGACCCTGGTGCTGGGCCGATGACCGCGCCCGCGATCGAGCTGCCGGAGGCGGGGCCCCTGATGCAGGAGCAGCGCGCGGCCCTCGAGGAGGGGCGCCTGACCCACCAGCGCTGCCTGCTGTGCGGCTACGCGTGGCTGCCGCCGGGCGGGGAGTGCCCGAGCTGCCTCGGCGCCGAGTGGACGTGGGAGACCGCGGCGGGCGGCGGGCGGATCGTCAGCTGGGTCGTCTACCACCGCGCGTACCACCCGGCCTTCGCGGACCGCGTTCCCTACAACGTCGCGATCGTCGAGCTCGACGAGGGGCCGCGGCTGGTCACCAATGTCATCGGCGTCGAGGGCGGCGAGGGCCTGGAGATCGAGCGACCCGTGCGGCTGCACGTCGAGCACGAAGGGGGTGTGCCCGTAGCCAGATTTCGCTTGATGTGAACCGCAGATTCGATCGAACTTCCAGGAGAGGTGGCAATGGGCAGCTTCAGAGGATGTGCAATCGGTCTCGCGACGCTGGCACTGGCGCTCGCGGGCTGTGGCGGGGATGACGGCAACGGCGGCGCCGCCGGGAATTCCGGCGAGCCGCTGAAGATCGGGGCGATGAACCCCTACAGCGGCGACTTCGCGCTCTACGGGACCGAGCTGCTGCGCGGCTATCAGCTCGCAGCGGACGAGGCGAACGCGCACGGCGGCGTGCTGGGGCGGCAGGTCGAGCTCCTGCGCGGCGACGCGATCGCCGCCGACCAGGCGATCGCCGAGGCGCAGCGCCTGGCGACGCAGGAGAACGTCGACGCCTTCACCGGCACCTACGTCAGCGCGGTCTCCCAGGCCGCCAGCGACGTCGCGGCGCAGCAGAACAAGCTGTACTGGGAGACCAACGCGCTCGCCGGCGACCTGACCGACCGGAAGCTGCCGAACTTCATCCGCGTCGGGCCGAACTCCGACGACTTCGCGCAGGTCTCCGTCGACGTCATGGAGCCGATCGCCGAGTCGCTCGGCAAGTCGGTCGGGGAGCTGACGGTCTACATCGAGCACGAGGACTCGATCTACGGCACGTCGATCGCGCGGGTCCAGCGCCGGCTGCTGGAGGAGGCGGGCGCCACGGTGGCCGCCGTCGGCTCGCACGACGCCGCGGCGACCGACCTCACCGACTCGGTGCTGCGCGCCCGGTCGGCCAAGCCCGACGTGTGGCTGGTGACCGGCTACGTGCCCGACGGCAACCTCCTGCTGCGCACCGCGCGCTCGCAGGGCTTCGACCCGCCCGCCCGCGCGATGGTGGGGACGGGCGACACGAGCGAGACGCTCGAGGCCATCGGCGAGGAGGGCCTGGAGGGCGTGTTCGTGGTCAGCTACCCGCGCGCCGACATCTCGGAGGAGTACGGGCCGGGGTCGGACGACTTCCTGGCCGCCTACAAGGAGAAGTACGGCCGGGAGCCGCTCGCGCCGCAGACGATGACCGCCTACAGCGGCATGAAGGTGCTGTTCGAGGTGCTCGAGGAGGCGGGGAGCACCGAGCCCGAGGCGGTGCGCGAGGCGGCGGCGGGTATGAGCCAGCCGGCGAACTCGCTGGCGACCGGCTACGGCGTGGAGTTCGACGACACCTTCCAGAACACGCTCGCCGAGCCCGTGGTGATCCAGTGGCAGTCCGGCAAGCAGATCACCGTCTTCCCGGAGCAGGCCGCGGGCTCGAACCAGTTCGTCGAGGGCCGCTAGGCCGCGGAGCACGGACGTGGAGGTCGTCAACGTCGCCGTCGTGGGGCTGCTGCTGGGCGGCATCTACGCGCTGGTCAGCATCGGCCTGACGCTGATCTTCGGCGTCATCCGGGTCGTGAACTTCGCCCAGGGCGAGTTCGTGATGCTCGGGCTCTTCGGGGCGTACTACGCGCACCAGTGGGCGGGACTGGACCCCTACGTGTCGGTCCTGGTCGTCGGCCCCGCCGCGTTCGTGCTCGGCGTCGTCGTGCAGCGGCTGATCATCC
>JBOGYU010000173.1:0-8860 GCA_050696935.1 Solirubrobacteraceae bacterium
GGGCGCGGTCGCCGGAGGGCGCCACGCGGGCGGGTCGGCGGCGGCCAACGCGCGCTGGGCATCGACGAGCTCGCCTGCCGAGCGAGGCCACATGGACCCCAGTCTGACCAGCGCAAACCCTCGCCCACGTGCGGCTCGGCACGGGCCTGTGGGTCGACGAGGCCGACGTGGACGCGGCGCTCGACGCCGTCACGCGTCTCTGATCGCAGGTTTTCCGCCGCAACCGCGTTGTGGCTCGCATGAGAGCCCTGCCGATCGCCGTCGCCGTCCTCCTCCTCGCCGCCCCCGCCGCCCTCGCCCACCCCGAGCGGGAGGCGCACTTCCCCGACGGGAGCGTCGGCGAAGTGCCGAAGGTGCGCTCCACGGCCGACCAGGTGCTCACGGTCTGCAAGGACGACTCGGCCAGGCGCATCCGGCGCGCGTTCCGCGAGCAGTCGAGGATGAAGCGCAGGCGGCTGCGTCAGCTGCGCAGGTGCGAGTTCGAGCACATCCAGGCGGCGGTGGACGCGGCGCGCAACGGCGCGCTCATCCGCGTGATGCCGGGCGTCTACCGGGAGAAGCCAAGCCGCGCGAACCCCGAGCCCGACCCGCGCTGTGCCGGCGACTACGACGAGATCGGCGGCTCGCTGCTGGACACCGGGGCGATCGGCGAGGGCGGCGCGAAGGTCGCCAACTACGAGTACCAGCGCAAGTGCCCGAACGCGCAGAACCTGATCGCGGTCGTCGGCGACTCCGACGACCCCGACCGGGTGTGCGACGTCAAGTGCGACATCCAGATCGCGGGCATGGGCCGCACGAGACGGGACGTCCTGATCTCCGGCCAGCGCACGAAGCTCAACGTGATCCGCGCCGATCGCGCCGACGGCATCGTCCTGCGCCGCTTCACCGTCGAGTTCTCGGACTTCAACAACATCTACGTCCTGGAGACCAACGGCTTCCGGATGCAGAACATCGAGTCGCGCTACTCGCGCGAGTACGGGTTCCTCTCGTTCACGTCCGACCACGGGCTCTACAACAAGCTCGAGGCGTACGGCTCCGGCGACGCTGGCGTGTACCCCGGCAGCGGCCCCGAGGGCCAGTGCGTGCGCTACGGGATCGAGATCCGCAACGTCGACTCCCACCACAACACGATCGGCTACTCGGGCACGGCCGGCAACGGCGTGTGGGCGCACGACAACCGCTTCCACCACAACGCCACCGGGATGACGACCGACTCGTTCGCCTCCGGGCACCCCGGCATGCCGCAGGACTGTGCCAGGTTCGAGGACAACCTCATCTACTCGAACAACGAGGACTACTTCAACGACGAGCGCGATGCGTACTGCCGCGACACGCCGCCCGAGCAGCGCGACCCGACGATCGTGTGCCCCACGTTCCAGGTCCCCGTCGGCACCGGCATCGGGATCTTCGGCGGCAACCGCGACATCGTCGCGAACAACCACATCTACGACAACTGGCGCGACGGCGTGAAGCTGCTGTGGGTGCCGGCCGCCTTCCGCGGGGAGCCGGAGAAGGGCGTCGACACGTCCTTCTACAACACGTTCGCCGGCAACCACATGGGCGTGCGGCCGGACGGCACTCGCGACCCGAACGGCAACGACTTCTGGTGGGACGAGCAGGGCGCCGGCAACTGCTGGAGCGGCAACGTGGGCCCGGCCGGCGGCGAGCCGTCCTCGAACGTGGCGCTCGGCCTGCCGGCCTGCCCGGGCTCGAACGTGTTCTCGCCCGGCAACCCGGCCAAGAGCGCCAGCCAGGCCACGTGCGCCACCTGGGACCCGTACGAGAACCCGGATCCGCCGGGCTGCGACTGGTTCACCCGGCCGGACGAACCGCGGTGAGCGAACGATGGGCTCAACACGGAGCGGGGCGGTGAGGTGCGCCGCGGTCGTCCTGCTCGCGCTGGCGATGGCCGGCTGCGGCGGCGAGGGCCGCTCCGGCCCGCTGGCCTGGTCGGGCGACGCGCAGGTGTTCGAGCACCCCACGCTGCCCGAGGACCGCATCCTCACCGGGATGCTCCGCAACGACGGGCTCGAGCGCGTGCGGATCGACGTCGGCGACGTCCGCATGCTCGCCGCCGACGGCACCGCCGTCCCCGCCACCCCCGTCTTCCTCCAGGCGTTCGGCAAGTCACTCTGGTCAGCCGGCCGCGGCCCCGAGCAGGTCCCCGACTCCGAGCTCATGCGCACCGGTCGGATCGCCCTCCTGAAGCCGGGCGAGCAGGTGCCGCTGACCGTCGCCTGGCACGCCGCCGACGGCGCGCCCGCGCGCGTGGACTGGGGAGGAGGCTCGCTGGCGGTGCCCTCGCAGCGGGCCGCTCAGAGCACGCCCGACCTGCGGTAGAGCCGCTCGAGGTGGTCGAGGTGACGGCCGACGGCGGCGTCGGCCTCGTCGGGGTCGCGCGCCCGGATCGCCTCGTAGATCGCCTGGTGGTCGGCGTTGATCTCCGGCCTGCTGAGCAGCGGCATGATCGCGTGGTTCAAGCGGGGCTGGACGAGGTCGTGCAGCGCCGCGAGCGGGACGATCAGCACCCGGTTCTCCGCCGAGTGGGCGATCGCGCGGTGGAAGCGGATGTCCAGCTCGAGCCATGCGTCCGCCGAGAGCGCGTCGTCACGCGCCTGCGCGAGGATCTCGGCCATCGCCGCCAGATGCCGCCGATCCCGTCGCGCGGCGGCCAGCCGCGCGCTCGTGCCCTCGAGCGCGCGCCGCGCCTCCAGCAGCTCGCCGACGTTGATCGCGTCGAAGTGCAGGAGCAGCCGCATCGCCTCGCTGAGGTTGCGCGCGACCGGCGTCGAGTCGAGCCGGTTGACGAACGAGCCGCCGCCGCGGCCCTGCACGGTGGAGATGAGCCCGAGGTCGGCGAGCGAGCGAAGCGCCTCGCGCACGGCGGCTCGGCTGACCTTGAACCCGCGCGCCTGCTCCAGCTCGGAGGGGAGGCGGTCGCCGGGACGGAGCTGGCCGTTCGCGATCGCCTCGACGAGGCTGACGCGCACCTGGTCGACCGGCCGCTTGACGGGCGCCGGCGTGAACCCTGAGCCGCCGTCGTTCGAGTAAAAGGTTGACCTTTTCAAACGTGAACAGGAATGATACCGTCGCGACCGGAGAGGAGGGAGTGCCCGGATGACCGCAGAGTTGCCGGCGGAGATCGGCCGCGAGGTCGTCGGACGGCGCGCCGAGCTGCGGCTCCTGCTGGGCGCGGTCGAGCGCGGCAAGGCGATCCTGCTGCTCGGGCTCCCCGGCGTGTCGAAGACGACCATGGTGCGCGCCCTCGCCCGCCACCTCGGCAACCACTTCGTCGACGCGACCGGCGACGAGCAGCTCACCGCGCAGGCGCTGGTCGGCGGCTTCGACCCGCCGATGGTGCTCAAGGACGGCTACCGGCCCGAGCACTTCGTGCCGGGGCCGCTCGCGCGTGCGATGAGGGAGGGCGGCATCCTCTACGTCGAGGAGCTCAACCGGGCGCCGAGCGGCGCGCTCAACGCGCTGATGACGGCCCTTTCCGACGGCTACGTCGAGGTCCCGCGGCTCGGGCGCATCGAGGCCCGGCCCGGCTTCACGGTCGTCGGCGCCGCGAACCCGCTCGACGACGTCGGCACCGCGCGGCTGTCGCGCGGGCTCGCCGACCGCTTCCTGATGCTCGAGCTCGACTACCAGCCCCGGGACGAGGAGCTCGCGATCGTCCGGCGCCGGTGCGGCGCCGGCCGCGCCGGGCAGCACGCCTTCGCGGTGGACGTCGCGCGCGCGTCCCGCGACCATCCCGACCTGCGCCACGGTGCGTCGGTGCGCGGCGCGATCGACTTCATCGACCTGCTCTCCGGCTACCCGCCGGACGAGCTGGACCTGGCCGCGCTGCGCTTCCTCGGCTGCAGCGCGTACGCGGGCAAGCTGCGACTGAAGCCGACCGCCGGCCGCAGCGCGTGCGAGATCGTGCACGAGCTGATCGACCTCGTCCTGCGGCGCGACTACCGGGGGAGCGTGCAAGCCCTTCTGCAGGAGGTGGCCCCGGCGCCCGCCGGCGAGCGGGCGGCGAGCGAGGAGCCCGGCGACGCGAGCTTCGGCGAGGAGGCAGAGACGGCGCGGGCCGGCGGCGGGGACCAGCCGCCCGGCGAGCCGGACCGCCCGGACGAGATCCCGGGCCTGTCGAGGCCGGGCGGCGGCGAGGCGGGCGAGTCGCGCTCCGTGCCGATGGTCGACCGCGACCAACCCTCGGCACGCGGCACGCGGGGCGCCGGCGACGCTCGCGACGGCCACCTCCGGGACCCCGAGGCGGTGCTCAGGGCGGCGCGCGAGTTCAACCTCAGGGCGCGCACCGGCATCCACCGGCCGGGCGGCGCGTCCGGCCTGGAGCTGCGCAGCGAGCCCTGGACGGACGGGCGCAGCGGGCAGCTCGACGTCGGCGCCACGATCGATGCGTTCGTCGCCGGCGCCGCCACGCTGCAGCGCGAGGACTACCGGCTGCTGGAGCGCGAGCCGCACGTCCGCCACTACGTCATCCTCGTCGACCACTCCGGCTCGATGGCGGGCGGCAAGCTGGAGGTGGCGGCGACGATGGCCGCCGCGCTGGCCCAGCTCTCGGCGGCGGGGCGCGGCCGCTACGCCGTCGTGGCCTTCGATGACGAGCTTACGGAGATCAAGGCGCTCGACGAGGATCGCGACGTCGAGGAGGTCATCGAGCGGATCCTGCGCCTGCCCGAGGGCCGGGCGACCGACCTCTCCAGGGTGCTCGCGACCGCCGCGGAGCTGGCCGGAGAGCTGCCGGAGGCGACCGACGCGATCCTCATCAGCGACTGCATGCCGACGCGCGGCGCGACGACGTTCCCGCCGCTCGCGAGCCTGGCGGCGCGGATCCCGTCGCTGTACATCTGCTTCGTCGACGAGCGGAGCCCGGCCGTCCGGATCTTCCACGGCGACCGCCAGCTCGACCTGTACCAGTGGTGGGCGCGCCAGTGGGTGGGGGAGGAGCGCCTGGTCGAGCTGCGCGATCCCGAGGAGCTCGACCGGCTCGTCGACCTGTTGTCGACCAACTCGACCCAGGGCCCGTGAGCCCGCTCGGAGGGCGTACATGAGCAAGATCCCCATCCAGCTCGACGTCAACGGCGTCGCCTACGACCTGCTCGTGGACCCGGGCCGCTCGCTGGCCGACGCGCTGCGCGACGACCTCCAGCTGACCGGCACCAAGCGCGCCTGCAACGAGGGCGAGTGCGGCTCGTGCGCCGTCCACCTCGACGGCAAGGTCGTCAACTCCTGCCTGGTGCTCGCGGTGCAGGCGGTAGGCGCGCGGATCACGACGATCGAGGGCCTCGCCTCCAGCGGCCGGCTCGACCCGGTGCAGCAGGCGTTCGCGGACCACTTCGCGTCGCAGTGCGGCTACTGCACTCCGGGGATGATCATGACGGCCAAGGCGCTGCTGGCGGAGAACCCCCAGCCGACCGAGGAGGAGATCCGCCAGGCCATCCGCGGCAACCTGTGCCGGTGCACGGGCTACGCCAAGATCGTCGACGCGATCAAGGCGGCGTCCGGGCAGCTCGAGGTCAGGGAGTACCGGCCGTCGCAGCACGCCGTGGTCGGGCGCCCGCTGCCCCGGATCGACGCGCGCGAGAAGGTCACCGGCAAGGCCGCCTACGCCTACGACATGCACCTCCCCGGCATGGTCTGGGGCGAGATCCTGCGCAGCCCGGTCCCTCACGCCCGTGTCACGCGCATCGACACGTCGCCGGCGGAGGCGATCCCGGGCGTGCTCGCCGTGTACACGCAGGCGGACATGCCACAGAACAAGTTCGGCGCCTTCGTGCAGGACGAGACCGCGCTCGCCGACGGGGTCGTGCGCTACCAGGGCGAGGGCGTCGCCGCCGTGATCGCCGTCGACGAGCAGACCGCGCTGCGCGGGATCGAGGCGATCGAGGTCGACTACGACCCGCTGCCCGGCGTGTTCGATCCCGAGGCGGCGATGGCGGAGGGCGCGCCGCAGATCCACGACGGCGTCGAGCGCAACGTCGTCGCGCACAACCGCGTCGCCGCCGGGGACATCGAGGCCGGCTTCGCCGAGGCCGACCACGTCTTCGAGGACCGCTTCGTCACCGGCCGCCAGTGCCACACCTGCCTGGAGCCGCACGCCCTGGTCGCCGACTACCAGCCGTCCGGGCGGGTGACGCTCTACATGTCGAGCCAGTCGACGTTCTTCGACCGCTTCGGGCTCGAGGGCATCTTCGGCCTGGCCGCCAACAAGATCCGCATCATCTCGCCGTACCTCGGCGGCGGCTTCGGATCGAAGTCCGAGCCGCACTCGATCTACATAGTCGCCATCCAGGCCTCGATGAACCTCGGCCGCCCGGTGAAGATGTTCCACTCGCGGGACGAGGAGTTCACCTCCAGCCGCACCAGACACCCGGAGATCATCGACATGAAGACCGGGGTCAAGGTCGACGGCACGATCACCGCGCGGTCGGCGCGGGTCCTGCTCGAGAACGGCGCCTACACGTCGTACGGCCCGGGGGTGTCGCTGACCCAGTCGATGCTCGGCGGCGCGGTCTACCGCATCCCCGCGTACCGCTACGACGGCTACACGGTCTACACGAACAACCCCTTCGGCGGCGCGTTCCGCGGCTTCGGGAGCCCGCAGTTCACGTTCGCCGCCGAGTGCCACACCGACATGATCGCCGAGCGCCTCGGCATGGACGCCGTCGAGTTCCGGCGCAAGAACCTCTCGCGGCAGGGCGACACGGCGATCTCCGGGCCCAAGCTGCGGACCTGCGGGATCGTCGAGTGCCTCGAGAAGTCGGCCGAGGCGATCGGCTGGGAGGAGAAGCGCCGCAACCGGCGTCCCGGCCGGGGGGTGGGGCTCGCCTGCGGGACCCACTTCACCAGCGGCAAGTTCCATCCCAACGTCAACGCCGACTTCTGCGCCGCGGGGGTCAAGGTCAACGAGGACGGCTCGGTCTCCCTGATGATCGGCGCCACCGAGATGGGCACCGGCGCGGCGACGACTGCGACGGCGCAGATCTGCGCGCAGGAGCTGGGGGTCGAGCTGTCCGACGTGGACGTCGTCACGTCGGACTCCGAGACCATCCCGGCTGACTTCGGGACCTACGGCAGCCGCGTGACGACGCTGGCCGGCAACGCCGTCCGCGACGCCTGCGCCCAGGTGCGCGAGCAGCTGTTCCGGGTGGCCGCCGAGAGCCTCGACGCCTCGCCGGACGAGCTCGCGGTGGGCGACGGGAAGGTGTTCGTCGCGGCGGACCCGAGCCGCTCGGAGGACCTCGCCAGCGTCGTGCAGTCGAGCCTGTTCCGGGACCGCGACGGGCGCCAGATCATGGCCCAGGCACACTTCGACGCGCCGTGCGACCTGCCCGATCCCGAGACCGGGGTCGGCGACTTCGCGATGAGCTACAGCTTCGGCGCCCACGCCGTCGAGGTGGAGGTGGACGAGCAGACCGGCCACGTGCGGATCCTCGACCTCGTCGCGGTCACCGACTGCGGCAACGTGATCAACCCGGCCCTCGCCGAGTCCCAGGTGGAGGGCGGCGCCGCCCAGGGCATCGGCTACGGCCTGATGGAGGACCTGATCTGCGAGGAGGGGCAGGTGCTCAACCCGCGCTTCTCCTCGTACAAGATCCCGACGGCGACAGAGATGCCGCCGATCCGCTCCTACTGGGTGGAGACCGACGACCCGCAGGGCCCGTACGGGGCCAAGGGACTGGGCGAGATGGGGCTCGTGCCGACGGCGGCCGCGATCGCGAACGCGGTCTACGACGCCACGGGGGCGCGCGTCACCCGCATCCCACTCACCCCCGAGCCGGTGCTCGACGCGATCGACGCCGCCCGCGGCAACGGAGGGAGCTAGCGATGGAGTACCTGGAGCCCACCACCGTCGACGAGGCCCTCGACCTGCTCGCCGAGCGCGGGGACCGCGCGAAGGTGATCGCCGGCGGGCAGTCGCTGCTGATCCTGATCCGCGAAGGCCTGGTCGACGCCGATGCGCTGATCGGGCTGCAGGGCATCGAGTCGCTGCGCCGGCTGGAGGTCGACGGCGAGGCGCGGATCGGCGCGATGGTCACGCACGCCGCCGTCGAGCACGACGCGGGGATCCTGCGGCGCTGGCCGCTCGTCGCCGCTGCCGAGGCGGCGGTGTCGACGACGCAGATCCGCAACCGGGGCACGCTGTGCGGCAGCGTGGCCCACGCGTTCCCGACGGCGGACCCGCCGGCGGCGCTGATCGCGAGCGACGCCCGCATCCACTTCGCCGGCCGGCGCGAGGGCGCCCGCGACGTCGCCGCCGAGGACTTCTTCGTCGACCTGCTGGAGACACAGGCCGGCCCCGAGGACCTGGTGACCGGGGTGACCCTCCCGGCGCAGCCGGAGGGGGCGCGGTCGGCCTACCTGAAGTTCTCGGTGCGCCCGCTGGACTTCGCGATCGTCGGCGTCGCGGTCCGGGTCGTCCCCGCCGCGGATGGGACGATCGCCGAGGCGCGGATCGCCCTCAACGGCGCGGCGAACCGCGCGCTGCGGGCGACCGAGGCCGAGCAGGTGGTGGCCGGCGAGCGCCCGTCGCCGGAGCTGTTCGCCCGCGCGGGCGAGGCGGCCGCGCGGCAGGCGGCGCCGCTCGGGGACGTCGACGGGTCGGCCGCCTACAAGCGGCGCGTCGCCGGCGTGTACACGGCGCGCGCGCTCGCACGCGCCCTGGAGTAGCGATGGAGTCGATCGACCTCAACGCCGACCTGGGAGAGAGCTTCGGGCACTGGCGGCTTGGAGCCGACGACGAGCTGATGTCCGTCATCTCCTCGGCGAGCGTGGCGTGCGGATTCCACGCGGGCGACCCGGTGGCGATGCGCCGCGCGGTGGCCAGCGCGGCGCGGCACGGCGTCGC